>JBPCVD010000242.1:0-9937 GCA_051010815.1 Rubripirellula sp. | reverse complement strand
CGCGCTCACACGCGTCGATTCTGTGCGTTGAAGCTGTCCGCGGATCGATATCGTGCGATCCGTTAGCTCATCGCGAGCGCAACGAATTCGAATCACTTGCCGCGATGGGTCCGTCGCAGGCTGTCGTGACCAAACTGTCGCGGGACCTACCTCCAACGCATCGCACCAACGCGTGGGAATCTCAACGTCAATGAAATCCGGGAAGCGATTGTTTGAGAAGCGAATCACCGTATCCATCTTCCACAGGTCATCGACGCGATCGAGGACGATCAATTGTCGACAATCGAAACGTGTCTGTTTGTCACGAACTTGATACAGGCCACCAAGTGAATTCGCGCGCAGTTCCGTTTCGGCAGGAATGACCCATGTCGCGACCGGTATCCAACCCTGGGCCAAAGACTCGGCGGTCACGGATTGCAAAGGTGTGATCACGTCCTTGAGCGGTGGTTCCAGCACGACCAGCGCCGTCGATCGGGCACGTGAGATGGTGTATCGATCGGAGGTTTCGATCCGAGGCGAAAGTGTGAGACGCGGCGGTGAGAACTGTGGAGACGCGAGTCGCAGATTCGAGGTCAATCGTTGTACAGCCACCGCTTCGATGGTGATCTCTTCGCTTCCCGAAAAGCTTCCCAACAACACGGTCCTCACGTCGCCAGCCGGAGTCGGCCGATTCGCAATATTCTGACCGTTCACCGTCAGTTGCACCAACTCGATCGCTCTCGGCATCTGCAACGCATATCGCTGCACAATCGAATCGCTAGGAGTCAACACGGCGGTATAGCTTAGCTCCAGGCGATCCGACATGGCATGCAGATGATGCTGTTGAGCAACGCGTGCAGCCGTCACAGCTCGTGATCTCAAAGCAAGATTGGGGAACTCGCGCAAGGCGATGTAAGCGCGATCGATCGGCCCCCGGTAACCGTTCCAAGCGGCAAGGAAATGGTCAACCGATAAGGACTCCGTACTATCGCGATCCAGCGATTCAAACTGAAGCGCCGAATCACAATTCAATGCAATCCATGCTGGCGCGTTGTCACCCAAGGCTGCGGCAATCACTTCCGGTATTCGAATCGACTCCGCGTCGGCACTGGAATCTTCCTCCAATGTAATCGGCTGGGTCCAAAGCAAACGGATCGGCCCCGGATTGTCCTCGATGCACGTCAGTGTCATCAGCCGACGAGTGGGACTGTATTCGTCTGTTCGATCAAGTCGCCAAGAGGGTGATGTGACCTGCGGAACCACCGCGTCTCGAATCACGAACTGAAAAGTCTCTCCTTCCGAAACTGCGTTCGGGGGATCAACCTCGCAATCGATCGTGACCTGACGTTTTCCTGCATTCACCCAATACCGTCGCTGAAGTTCTTTTGAAGCCTCCGTCTTCGCGCTAGCGAGTGTTCGAAACTCAACATCGAGTCGCGATGCCGGTCCCAGTTCATCTGTCCAACGCCGCAAGTCCGTTTCGTCCAGCAACCGTCCGGCGACGCGTAACGCATCGATGTTCTGATCCGACTCCACCGTTAATCGGCATGAAGCCACCTGGGGAATCGGCAGCGTAATCTTCGTCCATGGCTCGATCGACGTCACCGTCGCAATCAAAGTCGCACGCAATCGAAATGACGACCCAGGGGGCAAAGTCGCAATCAATCGACCCTCGGAATCCGCTCCGAATCGCTTGATCCGGCTGACCTCATCCACCAACTCCAAACGTCGTACGGAGTTGGCAGCGATGGGCAGACGAACCACGTTCAGGCTACGTTCGCCATCCTCGAGATGGACAAGGTAATCGGCCTCAATCACGACGCCGCTAGTTCGTCCCGACTCGACCTGTGCCGGATCCAGCATCACTCGGTAGTCTGCGGAATGAAATCGCGCGTCCTGAGGTTCTGTGCGATTCGCCGTGCGGAACAATTGGGAGTGGACAACGCTGGGGATATAGACAATGTCACCAGCAACACCTCCCTCGGCGTCCATCGGAACTAAGACATTGACCGCATTTCCAGCCAATGGCAATTGTTCTAAGCCGCGTGGCGCTGAAGAATCTTGTGCAGTGACGACGGCCGTCAGGAACAGTGAAACGGCTATCAGCAATGCCATGAACTTGGCGACAGACTTCAAAGAAAAATCTGCCGACAGATCCTCCATCGTCGCACCACTGCCGTGCGCGGAAGAAGCCGCACTGCTTCGATTACCCGACTCCCAACGCCGAGAGGTGGCAAGCATTGCCGCCGCGACTGCCGGAATGATCAGCCATCCAATCACCGCCAACTTCCATGGCCACCAAAGGAACAATGTTGCGGTAAAAAGAACGACCAGACCTGCGACCGCGTAGGGCGAGCGATCTGCGATGAACCAACATGTGGCGAATACTAGCAGCGCAACCAACCAGCCGATCGCCAAGGCGATATTGCGGCGCACCAGCGTCGCATCTTCACCCGGCTGCATGGGGATGAGAGATGCGGATCCAGAAACGGTTTGTTCGCCGCGCAGCAACGCTGCCGGAGCGAAGGTATCCGACGCGGCGATCAACTCGTACTGCGACTTCAAGACGGTCCCAGACACCACGATACGGGGAATGCGACACTTGCGTGACCAGCTCGATCCATATTGAGTTCGATTCCAAACCACACGAATTCGCTCGGTCTCGGATCTTGGTTGCAAAATCAGCGACCTCTGAAAAACCGACATCAGGTCGACGGCTTCGCCGTCACGTGAAATGGACTCCAACTGCAATTCGGGATCGTACGAGATTGAAAACGGTGCTGTCGGCGAGACCTTGTAGATGGCCTCGATCCGATCGGTGCCTCGGCTCGATGCTTCCACGCGAACCTGCTCCTGCCAAACAATCGTGACATTCGGATTGGTATCCGATCGCACTAGTGTCACCATTGGCTGCTGGACCGCGTCATAGCGAAGTCGGAAACTTCCGCGTGCTGTGGTGTCGGAATTCTCCGAAACTGTACCTGGAGCCGCGATGGAACTGGCGAGGAGCACCGAACCAGAAGGATCTGAGCCGGTTGCGTTATCGGCGGATGCCCCGGAGTCCAAAACGGATTTTTCCGCGGAATCGTCGACCACTTGCAATGCAGGAACGAGCTGAACCGATGCGGACTTTTCACCAATGACGATTCCAGGTCCGATCACCGCATCGGAAATCTGAGAGGCAGCACCGGGGACGCTGGGCAACTGCATCTCAATCGCATCGGGAACGGGATAACGGCGTCGAGCCACAAGTTTCTGATCCCGGAGGCTCTTGTCCGATACATCGATCGTGTAGACGCCATCAACTTCCGTCACGTCCGAGGAAGGCAATCCGATCGTTGGTGTCTCGCCACCACCACTAATCGACCACACGTAGGGTCCGCGAATATCGGCATCCCCGGTTTGGACGATCAATTCCTTGAGCGACTGTCCCTCCGATTGAACTTCCACTTCAAGGCTCTCCTCCATTTCGTCGCCAATCCGACGAACATCGAACAACGTGCTTGCGCTAAAGGAGACACTGGGGGTTTGCAGTGCGATCTGCGGTGTCCGCCCAGCGGTCGGCTTGAACCACAACGTCTCCGGCCCCACACCCGAATAGAAGGCTTGCTGCGAGTCACTCAACGAGGTCAATTCGACACGATCACGTTGCATCGCGGCATCGCCGCTCCAATTCAAATCGTCCGGTGGCACGACAGCAGCCACCATTTCTCCGCGCACTCCTGCAGGTCGCATGAACCAGGTCGGAGGAACGGTCAGCCGCGCTGGTCCTCCGGGAAGCCCTCGACTACCCTGCGCTTCAACGATGATCCGAGAGTCGAGCACATCTTCTGTCTCAGGCCAGAAGACAATCAACCCTTTCTCGTTCACCTTGGGATTCTCTATCACGCGACCTGAAGTCACGAATGTGATCTCGTCGACGGTCCAATTCGGTTCAATTCGCATCCGCACGGGCTCCACACGATCCGAATCGAGTTCGACCGCCACCCTTGCTTCGGCACGCAGCGAACCGGCTGCGAAGTCCAGGCGAAGCAACATGGTGCTCGCGTCGATCGTTGGACGCTCGGTAAAACGAACGCGTGACCACGTCCTACCGGTCGATGTGTTTCCCGATGACTGATCAGCAGCGAACGCGAGTGAGATGGGAGGCCCATCGGCCGCGAACAACGATACGCCCGAATCGAGTTCCCTCTGCTCCGACTGTTTCCAGTCCGCTGGCAATTGCCATGTCATCACTTGCAAAGGCGCGGTGACAGAAAGCGAAGCATCGTCAACCGCCGACGCATGAATCACGCCTTCGCCGCTCCACACGGGCATTGGCAAATCACACCAACCGTTGCGGTCATTCCACGTCGTGTATCCCATCACGGTGACATCGAGTGTCGAAGAGGCGTCATCAAAAATCTGGGGGGGCGCATCGAGCTTCAAATGACGAACACGACCTCCCACGATATCGCTGGAAAACGGTATCTCCACTGAGTTGACCTTCACGGAGGTGACCGTCGTTCCACCCACCACTAGGGAGGGAAATTGATTGCCTGCGGTCAGCTGAACAACCATACGGCTTGTCCAGTTCAACCCTCCAGGATCCGCTTCGTAATTGATCACAGAACGCCGAACCACGAATGAGTTCTTCGAAGAGGCGAACACATCGTTCTGCGCATAAATTGTCACCGATGCCAGACCGCCTGCATCCAACTCATACCAACGTAACTCTCGCGATTTCTCAAACTCGCTTGCATCGGGTGGCGGACCCGGGCGACTGCGTAACACACCCTCGTCAGTTCGAACGGAAATGCCGGGAGGGGCAGAGAACACGATCCTTGTTTGTGGCGTCCGCGGCAGATCCATCGTGAACCGATGCCCATTTCCGGAAACACTGCCACGAAGCTGCCATTTGAATTCGATTCCAGCCCGCGTCGAGTCGTCGCCGCGGAAGACGGCAACCAGATTCCCATCCGCTTCAGACTCCAGCCGCGGCAACACATTCAATCCTGGTTGCATGGCACGCGTTTGCGTGATCGCCAAATTCGACTTCCCGAGCGCGCGCCGCACCTCAGCACTTCGCTCTGAATCAATGTCGATTACGCTGCGATCGCTGATCAACGTGTCGCCGACAATCTCCACCCAGTAAACCGCACTCTTCAAGCGGCTCGCTTGGTCGCCGGTCGCTCGACCGGTCCAACGGGCGATCGCCTCTTGTAACTGATTCAGCGAGACGGGCCGATAGTTGTTCGGAACTAGCTCGTCCATCTGTGACTGATACAACCCAATTGGAACCAGAGGCCGACCATCGGGTAACGCCGCAGGAATATCGAGCTTCGACTGCATGGAAGCATTCACGTTTACCGTGGACGCATCCTTTTTGTTCAGCGCGTCGCTTCCAATGGAATCTCCTTTCGTCGAATCAATCGGAGTATCGCCAGGCGTTTCGTCTGATCCAACTTCCCGACCTCGTTCTGTTGGGGCTGCCGAAGTTGGCTCCTCGCTCTCCAAACTTTCGGAACGACCTTCCGTCGCCTGATCTGCTGCTTCCTGAGCCGACGCTCGGCCGCAGTGATCGATTCCCGAGCTTGGCCACCACACACCGGCAAGCATCAATGCGGCAAGCCAGCCGATCGTGGAACGTCGGAGGATGCCGCAGCATGAGCGGCAGAGAGACCGGCTCACGGCGCTGCCTCCGTCGGCGAGGGAGGCGGCAGAGCTTGCGTGGTTGAAGTGCCTGTGTGTCCCGGTGGTCCCGTCTGCTTCAAGGTACGGGTTGACGGTTGATTTGGGTCCTCGGTAGGAGGCGTCGTCGAAGAGAAGACTCGGTCGGTCCGCGTCGGAGTAATGAGCGCGCGAATCGCGATCATCACGATCACCAACACCAGCGCGATGATCCCGAATTGGCCCGCCAATACTGCAGCGTCAGGAGCGATCGCGAGCAAACCACCGAAGAAGACGGCAAGTACCACAGCCGTCAGAGGATGCCTCACCCTGGGAAAATTCGTGAGCATCACAGCGGAGAAAATCACAACCGATCCAATCATGATCCAAAGCACCACTCGCGATACCACGACCACTTCAAACGACCGCAGATCGGAACCGATGTAGAGATAGCGATTTCCAGGAATCACCTGCGTATTATCGGTACCAGCCATCGCAAGCAGCGATCGATCATCCCGGCTTGCCTCACGGTACAAACGCCAATCGTCAAATCGCCAAGTCATGCTTCGCCCCAATGTTGGCGAGGCCCACACCACATGAGCATCCAGCGGCGCGACGATCTGCCACTGCACCCTTCCAACCCCAACGGGTAATCGCAACGTCGGCTCGACGGTGGCAAAAGACGCAGCCGTCGTGAGTGCAACCCAAACCTGCAAATCCACAACATGGTTGCCTTTGTCGCCGGGAAGCAGCACGTTCAATGTGTTCCCCTCTCTGCGAACGGTTCGGGGCGCCCCGTCGATGAACGCTCGCACCGATACATCTTGTGCTGTATCGGGCAATCCAACGCGAAAACTCTCTCCACCTTGGATTTGGGCCAAGACGCGTTCGTGCCGCATGTTGCGACCAACCACTGTTCTTAACACGGTTTGACGAACGGCCAACTCTTCGCGGGCGGTCAATCGAGTCTGTAGCTTCAAACGGAGTGGATCGCGCGGCAGGCTGACCAATTCCAATCGGTTCGTCCCATCCCGATCGGCGGAAACCAAGTCAAGCTGTTGGCTTCCTCGCAACGTGACTTGCATCGTGCCACGGATGGTCACATCCGCAATGTTTGGACTTGGCAGAGCGACCGTCTCAGTCGCACCATCGCGCGACCCAGCTTCCAAACCTTTCACATGACGCCACCGAATGGACATCGAACCCATCGCCAAGCGGTCCGAAATCAACTCGTATCGATCGTCATCCAACGCTCGCAGTTGTGCCGGCAAATCGTTCACCGTGACCACCCACAAATCGCTTGCAGTCTCCATCGGGTCAGCCGCAGTTGGGGCGTTCACAGCGCCATCCTCACCCGGGGGAACCAAGTCCGAGCCATCGCTTCCATTTGGAACACCGAGAGGACCAAGACTTGGAATTCGAATCGGCAGCACGCCTTCCAAATCAAGCGTCGATGAGACAGTCCAATCGACTGTCGTCCGCAACTGGTCGCCATCCAACTCAATGTTAGCATCACTGGCCAGAATGATGCGTGGCGGTTGCTCAACCATCGTCCCCGTGATGATCGGCGATGCATCCTGCGACTGGACCTGAAAGCTGGTCACAGGCGACTCGGTCGATTCCATGATCGTCGGAACTAAGCGATTCACGCCCGACGACGCATCCAAGTCAACCACCAACATTGTTCGACCGCTATTGATCAAATCCAACGTTGATTTCTGAACCAACGCCGTGTTGTCGATGTCGATCACACTCGGCAGAGCAAATTGAATCAAATCGCCTTCGGGAATGAGCGGTAGCTCGGCGAGAATACGAATCTGAGCCAGATCTTCCGTTGAATTCGTACCCATCTCGATGATGCGGTAGGCCTTCTCGTCAAACGAATCGAGTGCCTCTCCCGTTTCCATATTCTCAATTGCGTTGATCTGCCAACCCGCATCGTCAAACTGCAATCGACCGTCCGGCACTTGCCCATTGATTTGAATCGTCGTCTCGAGACTAGCCATCGACTCGTGGACGGTGATCTGAGAGCTATTGGTCATTCGCAACTGGCGTTCCTTCTCGCCTAGCCACAAAGGTAGATCGAAGGAGGCACGATCGAATCGGAATCGATAACTTCGGCCCGTCGTCGCGGTCTCATCTGACGACTCCCCGAGTTCGCCTCGAACCCAAGGTTTCGTTAACCATCGCAGCCGATAGTCACCGCCGGTTCGCACCTCCACTTCACCACGATGCCGGAGTGACCCAACGACTTCGGGAACACGAAATGGAAGTGGCGAGGTTGCGGATGCATTGTCGTTTTCGAGTTGAAGATCAAAGTTCAAGTCGATACGGGATTCCTGATCCTGTTCCGGAATGATGACCTCGCGTATCTCGCCTTCTCGATCCTTTGTCGGCGCTCCCAGTTCAATCGTTTCACCGCCAGTCCCAAGCCGGGGTGTTTCCAACACGACCGCGCCGCGGGGCAGTCGCAATTGAAACGACTCGATGGAACCGCGTACGTTCTTCACCGTCAGCCGGACGCTTGCGATCGGTTGGTCCTCCGGCGAATCCCAGCGAACACTCACGCGACTCTCTGCCTCGAGCACAGGCAGATTATCGGTGGATCGGGCCAAACTTCCCCAACGCAAAGAATAATTTCCGCCACCGCTCTCAACCGAGAACTGTGTTCGGCGGCCGGACTCGCTCTCGGTCACGATTGTCTCATCGCCGCGACCGATAACCTCGCCCGAGATGTTCATCGCATCGACCCTCAGATCGACCTTCGAAGGCACATCGGGGAGTTGAAACTCCAGCATCCGCGCCGCAGAACTCGTTTCGACACGAGCTGAAACACGCATTCGTAACAACGCGTCTTGTTGAGTACTCGTTTTGACGAACAGTAAATGACCACTTTCGTCGGGCGCCAACGTCATGAAGTACTCGTCGACGCCACTCACATCCGGTGGTGCAAGACGATGAAAGTTCCCCATACGCAACGGGATGCTAACCCAACGACCTTCGGTCGGCGCGATCGATAAACGCAACGTCACATCCATCTCCGCTCGCTCCCGATCGGTATCACCGGTAACGGAGAGAGATTGATAGCTGTAAGCCTGACGCGTCGAGTCAACGCCGGAGTCGAGATTCGACAGCCGCTCGAACTCCTCCCAAGTCAGCCCTGGCATCAGGACGACGTTGTCGGATTCGCTGAGAAACATGAACGCTCGGATCGGAAGACCCTGCGCGTCTGCACGGTCCTGTTGACTGAAGACGTCTCGCGTGGGCGTTGTGCCTGGCGGTTGGGCACCCGCGCGGCCAAAAGTCAGGCTGGCAACGATCAACAGAGTCCAAACTACCCGTTGCCGCAATTTGCGGCTGCAACTCGCAAATCGTCCTCGGCGCAGCTCTCCGCAATCGCCGGTCGGATGCCGATATCGCCCCCAGGGGCGCACCGAATGCGTCCTGCGTTTGGGGCTGCGATGAGGGGATAAGAATCGCATACGTCAGGTTTCGACGAGAATTAGATCGGCAACGCCGCAGCGATGGGCGTCACGATCACGTCTCGGGCGTAGGAAAAGAAGCATTTTCGCGAGATCTGCCTGCCCCTACAGTCTACGCAAACACCGCAATCAGCGACAGCAAAAGGGCTCGCCACGGGATCCGAATTCAGGCGGAGCGGCGACGCTGATCGGCAAAGTCTCGACCAATCGTTACAACCCTCCCCACCTTTTTGGACGCGTCAGCGACAGATCGATGCCGAACGGTGGAGGCTGAAAGGACTTGCTGCTCCTCTGAGCATCGATGACGACCAATCCGTGTCTCCCTGCCGCTGTGCCTCTGTACGCCCGCGGACGATGAAACGTTCTCTCGGTTCGCGAGCTCGGGTGACGCTGCGGTATTCCCTGGACCCGATCGCGGGTGCTTCATCAGTCCCCAGCCCCCAGGACCGGCGAGCCAGGGCTGGGACGGGGCCTGCCGGGCCCTCTCCAGCGAAATGAGGATGGCGGTTCGAGAACCACAAAAGGCACGAGAGCCTGTCTGGCGACTTGAACAGCCGCCGCATTGCCGAGCGATTCCGCCCCAGCGGCAAGGGCTCCGTCGAACGTCAGGAACCGTAGACCGATTTGAAGAATTCAGCCTTCTCTTTTTTGGCCGCCGCCTCTGCTTCCGCCGCTTCCGCCGCAGCTTCCAACTCTTGCAGCTTCGTTCGCGTCGCCTCCAAAGTCTGCTGCTCGGCTGCTTGAGCTTTTTTCGTCTCCTCAAGCTGGGCCTGCAACTTGGCCATTGTCTCAGCCATCTGCTTCAACTGAGCCTCGCGGGCGGCGAC
>JBPCVD010000241.1:0-5070 GCA_051010815.1 Rubripirellula sp. | reverse complement strand
GGTTGGACCATGGGAATGTCAGACTTGGCGGAAAGTGCTGATCCGCTTGCCAATTCATCTTGGGGAACCGTGCCGATGGCTCAATCGGATCGTTGCGAAGTGACCTAGACGGTCTCGCGACATTCAGTATGACGACCAGCGTCGCCCACTGCGAGGTCACATGGATGCCTACTGTGAATCTCGGTCACCGTAGTCCATGTATTCTTCGCGAATCTGAATCGCTTCTTCCGTCCGCCGCAGGAATGCATCAAGGACGCGCGGATCAAAGTGCTTTCCGCGACCATCAACCAGAATTTTCAGGCAACGTTCGATGGGGAAAGCTTCTTTGTAGGGGCGTGATGAACTTAGTGCATCAAATACGTCTGCGACGGCAACGATTCTGCCCTCGATCGGAATTGCGTTTCCGGAAAGACCCTTTGGGTAGCCAGTGCCATCCCACTTCTCGTGATGCGTCGCCGCGATCACAGCTGCCAAACGCAACACGGGAGAATTGGTCGAGCCCATGATTTGCAGCCCGACCGACGTGTGCGTCTTGAGTCGGATGGACTCTTCATGGCTCAGCGGATTGATGATCCTGCGCCCGATATTGCAGTGTTCTTGAATGACGTCGAATTCTTGCGGATCGAGTTTGCCCGGCTTGTGCAGGATTGAGTCGGGGATTCCAATTTTCCCAACATCGTGCAACTGGGCGGCTTGTTCAATGAGATCAACCGCAGCCTGCGGAAACCCCAGTTCATCTGCGATCAATGCTGAATAGCGACCCACGCGTGTAACGTGATGTCCGGTATCGTCATCGCGAAACTCACCTGCACGGGCCAAGCAGTGAATCGCTTCCTGCCGCGAGCGGACCAGCTCTTCCGTACGAATTCTGACCTGGCGCTCGAGCTTTTCGGAGTATTCGGCCAGGTGATCCTGATAGGCCTTCACCGCCAACACGTTTTCGAGACGAAGTGTTAGCTCACTAGGATCGACCGGCTTTGCCAGGAAGTCTGAGGCTCCCAGTCTTAACGCCTGAAGCTTGACCTCTGGATCATTTGCCGCGGTCAAGACGATGGCCGGAATCATCATCATTTCTTGGTCACGACGCATCCGCCGAAGCAATTCAAGGCCAGAAATTTCTGGCATCTTGATATCGAGCAGAACGATGTCTGGCCGATGTTCTCGAAGCATATCGATCGCATGGGATGCACGCGTCGTGGCGATCAGATTCTCGAAGCCTTCTTCTTCAAGATAGGCTTTCACGATCTCGATATTGATGCTTTCATCATCGATGATCATCACGCAAGCATCTCGGGCCGAGCGATTCTCGTCGTTTGGCAGTTTCGGCTGCGTTGCACCAGCAGTTGTGAGCAGGTTGATCCCTTGGTCACAAATGTCGGTCATTGATTCGATATGGTTGCTGATGTTGCTCATGATACGCAGCTATGCGGGTCATCCTGTGAAGCATTAAAAAGCTAGGTCAAAGATCGCGGGACGATTCGATGTCGAGGACGCGAACTGATGGCTTTCTGCTTTGAGTGTCGATTTTGCGGGGAATGCCGGAACTGGCGGTTGGAAACGCGTCTTGGTGATCGGCTCAAATCGCTGGAGAGGTGGGTTCGGATGGCTCTGGGACAGTGATGCGGCCCCTGAGATGGCGGAGTTCCGCCAGCACTTCGAATCCACGGCTTGCGTCACGATTTCTACCGGCCTCTTCCAGGTCAACCGCGCTGTTGGCGATCAATCCGAATCCGCAGTTGCCACTCGCTCCCTTCAGGGAGTGCCCCAATTCGATTAACTCCTCATAATTGCTCTCGGAAACTGCAGATTCGATCGTGTCAAAGCGGTCGTCAAGGCGATCGACGAACTGTGCGACGATGCTTCGAAATCGTTCTTTGTTCGTTGGTAAGGTCGAAGTGATTGGTTCTTGCGAGTCGGGAATGTGGTTCTTCGTTTTCGACGAAGGCGCGATGAGAGTGTTGGGTTTTTCGATCGACACCTCTGTCCCAGCGATCTTCGCCAGCGTGGTGATCAGGTGATCAAAGTCGATCGGTTTCGTAAGAACGCCATCGAACCCCGCCTCCATGCACTCTTGCACGGCTGTCTTCATCGCGTGAGCCGTTAAAGCAAAAATTGGTTTCTTGTAACCTTGCGATCGCAGTTTTCGCGTGGCCGTATTTCCATCCATGACAGGCATTTGGACATCCATCAGGATGACATCCCAGTGAGACGCGTTCGCCTTCTGAATCGCCTCAAGTCCGTTTTCGGCGGTTTCAAAGATCGTTCCCGCTTCTTCGAGCACGACGCACATTAGATCTCGGTTTTCCTGTCCGTCGTCAACCACGAGCACACGGAGGTCAGGGAGACAAATAGCGAGATTCTCTTCGTCAGTTGTCTCCGACGCGAGGTCTTCCACCGTCGGGTGAATCAAGTTGGCATTGTGCAGATCACCGGCGTCGATGGTCACCGTAAACACGCTGCCGACGCCCTGCTCACTTGTGACGGCGATGTTGCCGCCCAACGCTTCTGCAAATCGCTTGCTAATCGACAAGCCAAGACCCGTACCACCGAACCGTCGAGTGACACTTGCATCGGCTTGAGAGAACGGGTCGAAGATCTTGGCGGCGGCTTCATCCGACATTCCGATGCCGGTATCCACGACATGCATGATGATTTTTTGATTGGGCCCCGTTTCGTCGAATCGCGTGACGATCCGAACACCGCCTGATTCGGTGAATT
This sequence comes from Rubripirellula sp., assembly GCA_051010815.1. Lineage (GTDB taxonomy): Bacteria > Planctomycetota > Planctomycetia > Pirellulales > Pirellulaceae > Rubripirellula. Next base: position 2,352 of record JBPCVD010000241.1, on the reverse strand, counting down.
TGATCGCGTTTCCAATCAAGTTCGTTAGGATTTGTCGCAGTCTCGCGGGATCACTGGTGATGGTTTCAGGAATCGCTGTCTCGAAGATGAAATCAAGTGAAATATCTTTCTCTTCCGCCCGTACACGCATCACGGTGACCACATCAGCGATGACTTGGTGGATGCCGCAACGAATCGACTCAACCTCCAGTCGATCCGCTTCGATTTTTGACAGATCGAGGATGTCGTTGATGAGATTCAAGAGATGCGTGCCGCTGGAATGAATTGTGTTCAAGTGGCTCCTGCGTTTTGTTTCATCTCGCTCAATGTTACGTCGAAGGACTTCGGTGAATCCGAGGATGGCATTCATCGGCGTTCGGATTTCATGGCTCATGTTCGCTAAGAATACGCTCTTGGATTGATTGGCTCGCTCGGCATCGTCCCGTGCCTTTGCCAATTCAACCTTGTTCTCTTCAAGAGTTGTGATGTCCTCGAAGGTCACCATGTAACCTTGCTCAAGTATGGGCGTGCAGTTCACACTGAATGTCAGATTGCGTATCGGGTCACGATAATGCAGAACACGGCCCGTAACCATTTCTCCGCTTTCCGCGCACTCTTGCCATGGCAGTGCCTCCGAATCATCGTCGCGAATCCACTCAATGACGGATGCACGTGTTCCAACGACTTCGTACGGGTCGAGGCCAAGACTGTCAGCCAGTAGGCGATTGGAGAACAGGATTCGCCCTCGAGCATCGATCAGCATCAAGCCAACCGTCAGAGTGTCGAGCGCGCCCCGAACATGTTGGGGGACTGCGGCGCTGGGGTCCAAGCTGTTGAGCGTTTTCCTCAAGAAGACCGAGAACTGTACGAGGCAGGCTGGCACTAAAACGACCAACAGCCAGGCGGGAGCCCAATAGTTCAACCCTAGGAATCCTCCCGGAGACAGGAACACCACTTCCAAGTGTCCATAGGTTTTGCCGTAGCGAAAGATTGGTACGGTCATTTGCACAGCCGAATTCATCGACGATGCGTCCCAAGAACTCTCATGCGGTCCTGACCAAGCCATCAGGTCACCCGACTCTCGACGCATCCCAATCGAAATGACCTGATCATCACGGTTGACAATTGATTCCATCATTAACTTGAGTCCGTCGCGATCACCCGAAGAAGCCAATGCGGTTCCGCTGATCGCAAGTGACTCACAGAGTTTCGCACGCCCACGAAGCAACTCTTTCTGCGCGTTGGGCACGAACCCTGCTGCGCTAGCAAGCAGAATCGTGCCCGTCATGAGTCCGACTAGTCCCATCGAGATGCGGAGTCGTACTGGGATGTATTTAAGTGCGTTGAACATAATCTTCTATCGCAAAATGCGGATTCGCCCCATGGGATACTATTCGTCAATCGATCGGCTTTGGCGATCCATCATTTCTTCGAGTGTTTCTTCATCGCCGGTCTTGTCTTGCTTCACTGTGAGACCTTCAAAACCCTGCATGAGGAGCGTGGGGTCGAATGCACGCCAAGCCGGTAATTGAGCAAGGAGTCCCGAGGCGAGGAAACCTGTTCGCAGGGCCCAGGCAACGACTCCGACTGTAAAGCTAGACGCAGCGGCTCCCGCAGTTCCGACAATGATCATGTCGCCCTGAATCTGGGATTCGACCAGATCTCTCTGCGTATCCAGGTCATCCCAAAGTTCGCCTCTTCGGGACATGAGCATGGAGTCGATTTGCGAAACCGTACTTGTTCCTTCGAATGAACCACTCTCGTTTTGTCGTTGTTTGATCGCAGGCTGTGCTCGGGCAAAGACGTCATCAGGTTGCTGCTGTTCGTCACTCTCATCCGCAAGAACAAATGGCTCGTTGACCATGAAAAGTAGCGATGCGCTTGGAACGATGAGAGGATCGTTACTTGTGCTGGTGTCTGGAATGGTTGGAGTCGAGGGCGGTCGAATTCTTGGAGCAGCCTGCGTCGGTACATTCTCTTCCGCGGGGACTTCAGGATCCCGAGGTTCTGTGGACGGCGTATCTACTTCCTCTGTCGGTACCTCAGCAGTGGGAGTCGCATCATCGTCTGGCAGACCCGGTAATGGCTGGATCGGCGATGGCTCACTGGCGGCAGCGACTACGGAGACGGTGAAAGGCTCGCCGATGGTCAACCCTGAGCCACCCTGGTCGCGCGCGGTAATGATGAGCATGACCGTCGGTTCGGTTTCAAAGTCGAGCGATTGGCCTGCTTTCAACTTGAGTTGAGTCCCAATGATCTCGAATCGGGCGTCGTTCACACTCCAGGTGTGACTGTCACCGATGTCAGGATCGACGACGGCCAGGTTACCGATCGCCGCGCCGTCACTGTTCTCTGCGACACTGCTGTTATCGA
>JBPCVD010000240.1:0-5115 GCA_051010815.1 Rubripirellula sp. | reverse complement strand
TCGAAATCGACCAGCAAGAAAAAGGTGGTGAAGAAAAAGGCATCAGCAAAGAAGAAGTCGTCTAGCAAGAAGCCCGCTCGAAAACGCAAAACCGTTCGTGTCGCCTCGAGAACGAAGTCGACGCTGCCCGGCGTCAAGCGTTCGTCCAAGACGACGGCTTCCGATACAAAGAAAACCAAGTCGAAGACGGCAGGTTCCGATTCAAAAACGAAGAGTCGCGGAACCAGACAGAAATCAAGCATTGCCTCGGCGCGAACGCGGCAGAAACAAGCCGCCAGCGGATTGAAACGAAAGCAAAAACACCTGTCTGCACAAGGCAAACGGTCGCAGGCACGTCGCGACTCACGCTAGCGATGATTCACGCCGCACCGAATAACGGAAAGCTGGAAACAACATCACAGAATGCGACGCGGTGATGATTTCGTCGGCTGCGAAGTCGTTTTCGAGCTCTCGAAGACGCGGGTGTGCTTCGGACTGTCGCTTCACGACGTGAGTTTGCCGCAACGAAAAATCGCTTACCAATCGAATGCCGGCAATGCCAGGAATCCTTGGATGACGACGGCGTTGGCGATGTCAACGAAGAAGGCTCCGATCAACGGGATGACCAGAAATGCTTTGGTTGACGCGCCATACTTTTCTGTGATCGCGTGCATGTTGGCGATTCCCACAGGTGTGGCTCCGAGTCCCATGCCGATGTAGCCGACCGCAATCACACATGCGTCGTAGTCTTTGCCCATCACGCGAAAGACGATGAAGTACGCGTAAGCAACCATTACCGCGACTTGGCAGATTGTGACCAAGACCAGTTTGTCCGCGTTTCCGAAGATGGTGGTTAGCTGCATGCTCATCAAGCTCAACCCCAGAAAGAGCTGAAGGCTGATGTCGCTGCAGAGTCCGATGGCGTTCGGGTTGTAGTCGCGCCCCATTAAATCCATCGTGTTCGTAAGTACCACGCCGACTGCAAGCGAGGTCAGGAACCCAGGCACGGTGTAGCCGTGGGCTTTCAGGTACTCATTGACGATCGCGCCCGCGGCAACGCAGACTGTCAAAAGAAAGATCGAGTTCAGCATTCCGTCCAGGGTCACCGGGATGAACTTGGATTTGCTTTCCGGGCTTGTGATGCAAGCCTCCTCTTCAGGGTCACCTGAAAGCGAATGCGTTCGGATGAGGCGATGCGCAACGGGGCCGCCGACAAGGCCCCCAGCCACCAAGCCAATCGTCGCGCAGGCTAATCCGATTTCCGGGGCGGCAACCAAGCCTTTCGAAGCAGCAAGCTGTCCCCAAGTGATCGTCGTTCCGTGTCCACCGGAAAACGAAATGCTCCCCGCGATGAGTCCGTAGAACGGGTCGACACCGAAGAGCGTTGCGATCGTCAATCCAACCGTGTTTTGGATGATCAGGAAGCCTGTGGCCAACAGTGCCATCCACGCCAAAGCTCGCCCGCCCTCTCGGAGCCGGCTTAGCTTGGCCGACAAACCGATGGTGCTGAAGAACACCAGCAGCAAGGTGTCGCGTTGCGCCATGTCAAAGCGAATCTTGAGGTCAAAGAAGATCTCACAGATCGCCACCAGCGAACTGCAAATCAGTCCGCCCGTGACCGCGGCAGGAATGTTGTAATTTGACAGGAAGGTCAAACGCTTGTTGAGCTTGGCTCCGACTCCAAGCACCAGGATCGCGACGATCAGGCTGTGTTCGACATTGATTTCGAACTCCATTGGCAACGATCCATTGCGTTTTGAGGTCTCGTTGGCAGGGCTTTCAAGACCCCGGCACGTCGAAAGTGGCTTCCGCTCGACATCGTAGCATTCTTTCTTCGGTGACGAAGTGGCGCGCCATTGACACGTTGTAATCATCTGTTGACGTCGTGGCGAACTGCGGAGGCGGTTTTGAAGTGAGGCCGCCTCCCGCTACGGCGTCTTTTTTGCACCTGCTCTCCTGAGGGGGCGATGTCGCCTGCGCTGATTTCGGGTTTACTCGCTGGCCGCATACGTTTTTGAAAAGATCCTTTGAGCCAGCTGGCGGTAGCGAGGGGAACGTCCGTTATCATGGCGGACATGCGTCCTAGCTCTTCTCTGCATCGAATTTCGATCCCCGTTTTGGTCGGGCTCTTCGTTTCGATGGCAGCGATTCGCTCCCGTGCCTGCCCGGTTTGCCTACCTTTTCCGCGACAGAGCTTGGCCGACCATTTGATCAACAGCGACGCTGTGGTTTTCGCCAGAGAGTCGGCTGACCATCCCTTCACGTATCAGGCGATGGAATGGGTCAAAGATCCGGCGTCACCGGTGGCTGGCGAAATCGAGGAACTGTTTCTGAATAGTTCTGTCCGTCGAAAGCTCATGGCGGAACCAACGGATGCCGCTGTCCTTGTTCATTCCCCCGACGGTCGAGGCTGGAGAATGGTGGCGGTCGCCGACGAACGGCTTCAGGAAATCGTGCGGCGAATTTTGCTAGTGTCGTCGCAGTGGATTGGAAGCGAAGGTCAGACGCGACGCTGCGAATTCTTCGTGCCCTTTTTTGGCGATGAGAATCGGGCCATTTTCGAGCTCGCCTATTTAGAGTTGGGCCGAGCCTCGTACGCGACGATCAAAGATTTGGCGATCTTCCATTCTTCCGAGCGAATGGAAGATGTCATGAATCGCCGTGAGTATCTGGAGTGGCGGTCGTTGGCGATCTTGTTGCTCGCTCAAGATCCGCAATCTCGTGAGGTCATCGAGCGGGGATTTCGCGGTTGTGAGGAATTCGGCTTGACCTCCCACTTGTCGGCTTGGGCAACCGCGCTGATTGAACAGCGGGGGAAGGAGGCAATCTCGCAAATTGAAGAAATGTATTTTCGCGATCCGCAGCGGACGCCAGAAGAGGTTCGTCAGACCCTGCTGGCCCTTTCAGTGCACGGAAATGGTGGTCACGTCCACCTGCGAGAAAGGATCGGGAAGGCCTACGGTAGTCTGCTTGACAATCACCCTGAGTTTGCGGGGAAGGTCGCGCTCGATTTGACCGCGTGGAGCGATGGGCGGTATCGTGAAGACATCCAAGACTTAATTGCAACGCAGAATGATTTCGAGAAATGGGCGATTCTTGCAATGAGAGCCTATGTAGACTCTCAATAACGGGTCGGAACGTGTTGGCGGGCATCGCACTAGCAAAGGATGCTTGCCTCAAATCTTACGAGGACTTGAACCGATAGAATCGGGTCAGATCGATAGCATAATCCGCGATGAAAAGTCGCTAACTGAAGACAGGTGCAACCATGAGTATACGATTTGCGGTCACATCCATCGCGTTCCTGTTGGGAGTCAGCGTTTCCGTTGGACAGGATCATTTGCCAACCAAAAAGGGCATCTCGGACTCCCTGAAGACCGAGTACTCGCCTTACGCTGGTCGGAATTTCCCGACGAGTTTGCTGTGGGGCGATACCCACCTTCACACTGCAGTATCGGTCGACGCAGGTACGATGTGTCGTCTTGGTCAGGAGGAAGCTTTTCGTTTTGCACGTGGCGAAGAGGTGACTTCCACTCACGGTTTGCAGCTCAAGCTCGGGCGACCGCTCGACTTTGTGGTTGTGGCAGACCATGCCGAGATGTACGGCTTGATGCCGCAGTTGTTGCAAGGCGACCCGGAAATCCTGGCGACCGAGAAGGGACGCCGCTGGTACAAAATGTTGAAGAGTGGTGACCGCGACCAGGCATTCAGTGCTGCGATGGAGATTGTTGCGTCTTTAGCCGATGAGGAAGCCCCAATTGAAAGTGATCGATTGGTTCGCAATGCGTGGAGAGCCTATACGAAGCTGGCGGACAAATACAACGATCCGGGGCGGTTCACCGCATTGATCGGCTACGAGTGGACAGCCATCGGTGGATTCAATCTTCACCGCAATGTGATCTTTCGGGGAGACGCGACCGAAGCAAATCGGACGCGTCCTTTTTCTCAGTTCGACAGCCAAAATCCTGAAGACTTGTGGCAGGCCTTGGTGGACTTCAAGGAAAAGACAGGGGCTGAAGTCCTTGCCATTCCACACAATGGAAATTTGAGTAACGGGCGAATGTTTTCGGTGGAGTCCTTTGACGGCAAGCCGTTGACGCGTGAGATCGCTCAAATGCGTGCCGATTTGGAACCGCTGATGGAAGCGACGCAAATCAAAGGAGACAGTGAGGCGCATCCCTATCTGTCACCCAATGATGAGTTCGCGGACTACGAGACCTGGGATCGTGCCAACCTGGACGGGACGGAGCTGAAGAAAAAGGAAATGCTGCAATTCGAGTATGCACGTGAAGCGTTGAAGAACGGCTTGGTGTTAGAGCAGAAGCTTGGTGTCAATCCTTTCAAGTTCGGCATGGTCGGCAGTACGGATGTGCACACGGCACTGACAGCGGTCGAAGAGGAGAACTTCTTTGGCAAGCACTCAGGTGTTGAACCGGAGCCCAATCGTTGGAAGCATATTGTGATTGCTGCTCCCGATCCCGAATTGAACGTCTACGGTTGGCAGCAAGCGGCTTCTGGTCGGGCGGCGGTGTGGGCCAAAGAGAATACACGGGAAGCGATCTTCGACGCGATGCAGCGAAAGGAAACTTACGCCACGACTGGGTCGCGTATGTTGGTTCGCTTTTTTGGCGGTTGGGATTTCGAGCAGGATGACGCGTTGGGCCGCTTGCCAGCAGACGTTGGTTACGAGAAGGGCGTTCCGATGGGCGGTGATCTTCGTGCCGCTCCCGAGGGCAAGTCTCCAAGTTTCCTCGTGGCGGCGATGAAGGATCCGTACCACGGAAATCTCGATCGAATGCAGGTCGTCAAAGGCTGGGTGACAGCTGACGGGGAAAAGCAGGAACGCGTCTACGACATCGCTGTTTCCGACGATCGAAAGATCGACGATTCAGGACGGTGCAAGCAGTCCGTGGGGAGCACGGTCGATGCCGAGAATGCAACTTGGACCAACACAATTGGTGATCCGGAGCTTGTCACCGTTTGGACCGATCCCGACTTTGATCCCAGTCTGAACGCGTTCTATTACGCTCGAGTGATCGAGATTCCGACGCCTCGGTGGACTGCGTACGAGGCGAAGCGATTCGGTGTGAAAATGTCTGATGATGTGCCGATGTCGACCCAAGAGCGGGCCTACAC
>JBPCVD010000239.1:0-3124 GCA_051010815.1 Rubripirellula sp. | reverse complement strand
ATCCCAAGCAATCGATCTATCGATTCCGACGCGGCGACATCGTGACCTACAACCGCGTGCGTGAAGTTTTCGAACGAACCGACGCCGAACTCGTTTCGCTCTCAAGGAACTTTCGATCGACAGATGAGTTGATCGATTTTAACAATCGAATTTTCTCAGAGAAGTTCTTGCCCGTCGCGGACTCCTACGCGCCGGCGGTGGAGAACATGTTGGTTGGCCGTGAAGAATCGACCGAAGGCATCCTTACCGGTGTTCGAAAGTTGACCGTCGATCCAAACTTGAACATCAATGAGGCCACGACTGCAGAAGCTGAATCGATCGCTCGATTTATCCGTCACGCACTCGACAGCCGATCCTCCGTACCCAGGACGAAGAAGGAAAGCGGATTCACCAAACATGTGGTTCCACGCGATTTTCTCATTATTCCGCGAGGCAAAAACCGTATTCATCTCTTCAAGCAAGCCTTGGATCACTACGACATCCCGTGCGAAGTGACCGGTGGCAATGCTTTCTCTGACATTGCGGAACTTGACGTGCTGATGCATTGCCTGCGAACAATCGATGATCCGCATCATGCTGTGAACTACTTGGCCATTTTGCGGGATCGCCTGTTCGGGTTCAGTGACCAGGACCTGTATGTTTTTCGAAAATCTGGGGGGCGGTTCTGCTACACAACGCCCCTTCCGAACACGTTAGATGATTCACTTCGCGCGCGATTCGAGAACGTGAACCTTTCCCTTCGGCGCTATCAAGTTTGGCTGCGAACCTTTCCGTTCTCCACGGCGTTGCTGCGCATCGCCGGCGATCTTGGGCTTCTTGCCATGTCCGCATCTTCGAGGGAAGGGAACATCGAGGTGGGGGGATTCTTGAAAGCGATGGAGCTCGTCCGCCAGCAGAGTTACGAATTCGACTCCGTGACGGATTTGATCAGCTACCTCGAACGCATCGTGAGCGTCGGTGAATCGGAGGGCTGCTCGGCCTTGCCGCCCGAGGCAAACGTTGTTCGAGTCATGAATCTGCACAAGGCGAAAGGGTTGGAAGCGCCGATCGTCTTCCTTGCAGATACTTCGACCCCCTATTCCGGACAACCTCTCTGTCACATTGATCGCAGCGAGACGAAGTCGCGAGGGTACATGGGGATTACCGAGAAGCGAGGACAATGGAAACGAACCGAGGTTGCCACCCCGGCGAACTGGTCACACCATCAAGCCGAAGAGAGCCGATTCCTCACTGCTGAGCGTGACCGACTTCTCTACGTTGCCACGACGCGTGCGGCGGCAATGACGATCATTTCGGTTGGGAAAGACAAATCCGCTTGGGCTGATCTTCATCCATACTTGCACGATACTCCGGAACTCGAATTGCCCGAGCGTGTTGGCTCACGCCATGAGAATCCGACTCAAGAAACAGCGTCTTCACGAGCGGTCTCCCATTCGGAGCAAAAGTGGAACTCAAGTGTCACGCCCAGCTACCAAATCACCAGTGCGAAAAATGATGCATTGAAGGGATCGACGCGTCCGAACTGGAATGCCTCTGGCAACTACGGCATGCAATGGGGTTCGGCGCTACACGAACTGCTGGAAACCGCATGCCGTGTTCCAAACGCCGATTTAGGTCGCTCGGCTCATGAACTCGCACAGCGATATGAAATTGAGCAGAGCCGCTTGGAGGAACTGGAGTCCACTGTGCGAGCGGTGATGCATTCGGAAATCTGGCAGCGTGCTCAGCAGTCCGCACGCTGCTTCTCTGAACTCCCATTCGAAACCTGCATCAAGTCGGAGCGTGACCTGCCAAAGATCGTGCGTGGCGTGATCGACTTGGTGTTCGAACAGCCGGGCGATGGATGGGTTATCGTCGACTACAAGTCCGACGATATCACCGCCGAACAACTCCCCAACGCGACACAGTACTACCTTCCGCAACTGCAGGAATATGCCGCTCATTGGACGGAAATCACAGGGGATCCGGTGGTAGAACTGGGACTCTACTTCACTCGCATCGATCAGTATTCAAGCCAACTGACGTAGGCTTTCGCACCAGAAACCTTTTCGGAAGCGGCACTTTGAGTACAACCGACGCAGTTCTTAACCGCGCACGCCCCTGCGTCATGGAGCAGCAACCGGTGGAAACACAAACCCATAGCCGGTTGCCGAATGACCATGAACAAGACCAATGGTCGGATGACGAACCACGAAATCGACGGCCTCCTGTTTTGAAACCCCCGTATCGACAGCAGCAATGCGAGTCACGGAGTTCATTCTTGCAATCGAGTCGAGCGTCTCAGCATCCACATCAAGCGAATTGACGAGCACTTGCTTCGCATCAATGAACTCGGACACGCGTCGAACATCATCGTTGGACATATTTGCAGAACTCAAATTGAGTGAGTCCAACGGTTCACCGAAATCAAGACCAGCCAGGTCCTCGACCGAAACGGTGCATCCACTGAAGTTGACTTCTTCGATGCGTCCGAAGAACGCGTCGCCCAATTGGTCTTTGAGAGCGCAGGGCAAGTACATGCCGTGGAACTGAAACCATAGGCCATCGCCCGGATCCGTGGCCGTCTTGACCGAGGCACCGAGTCCTTGCAAGCGACGCTCCAGAGTGGCCAAGCGGATTCTCGGCAGGCAAGCAACCAAGAGCGACATTCCCACTGCGCCCGTCACAAACAAATGCACCCGTCGCTTTCTCGGACTTTTGACAGTCGCAAGCAAAGCGAGGAAGACGCCGACCGCCGCAACCATCAATGCGACCAACAGAGCGATCCCGGAATTCAGCATGCCGGGGAAAGCTCGCATGCAATAGTAAGCCACCAACAACACGACTCCCGTCACGAGCAAGACTTTCTGTCGCCTTGCAAAAATGTTTCGTTGGGACGCGGAAGCCATGCTTATCACCAAAACCTACCGGAAATGCGTCAGCCGAGACTCACCAATGCAATCATCACCAACAACACGATAGACACGCCAAAAATCAGCCCAGTCATGAGTTTCCACTTTGCTGATTGAAACTGCTGGGGAACCGTACCTGCGGCAGGAGGCGACTGAAGCAATTCCGGATACGTGTTGCCGAGACGCTTCCATTGCATCAATCTCGCAAGATACCAGGGGCCGATGATCAGCAA
>JBPCVD010000238.1:0-2649 GCA_051010815.1 Rubripirellula sp. | reverse complement strand
GTGTGGGAGAACAGAGAGGTGCGGCTGCGTAGAAACGATCGAACCGAACGCCGGCGGCTGCCATCGAATCGAGGTGTTGCGTCTGCAAAACATCGTTGCCATTGAATCCAACATCCCCCCATCCCTGATCGTCACTCATCAGCAAAATGATATTTGGGGACGTCGTTTCATCCGCCGCTGCGATTGAGACCGTCGGCGCCAAGGCAAGCATGACCACATAAAGGGCAGTTTGGATGAGCGAGGAAGAGTTCATGGCCGAATTTGAGGAACGCAAGTAAGTCGGAAAGGTAGAAGAGGCCACATTGTAGATGGTGGCTCTGCTGAGACCGGAAATTGCAGAACATCGCAGGGATACGCCGATTCAATCACGGGGTCGACGGTATGAAAGCCTGAGCAGACTCGCTGCCGACGATGAAGTAACCCAGCAATTGGTCTTCGTTGGTTTTGACGAGCCACAATTGTCCGCGACGAGTTTGATAGGGTTTGAACCAACCGTTCTCCAGGACCCCGTAGGAATGCTGACTTGCATCTTCATCAACCCGAATGATTTCCACCGGTTGATCACTCTTGTTGTTGAAGAAGATGTCGAACTCCTCACCCACGGGTTTCGCACTTGGAAGTGATCCCAAGTCGGTGTTCCACTCCAGGAGCGGTAGTTGGCCCATGACCGCAGGAACGAATTCCGCGAACGTGGTCGGAGCGTGTTGTCGCAGCGCGTTCTTCTGGCTTTCGAACTTTGGATTGTCGGCCAGATTCGCCCATTCGTACGGATCGTTCGCGATGTCGTAGAACTCTTCGTCACCATTGTCATAGTGGATGTAGCGAAACCGCTTTCCGCTGATGCCGTAGTTATCAGGCTTTTCTAAGTGTGTGATCGCCGCATGCGGCCAATCAGAATGCGGATCTCGAAGCAGAGGCACCAAGCTAGGTTCCGTAGAGCCGTCTTTCGGCGGCAGACTCGCCAGTTCCGTCAGTGTGGAGTAAAGACTGGCCAGGCTGACGGGTTGGCCGCAGCGTTGGCCCGCCGATGTTCCGTTGGGAAGCGCGGGAACTCCTGGCGGTACCTTCACGATCAGGGGAACACGGCTGCACAATCGCCAAGCGGTGTACTTCTGCCAGTGCTCCTTCTCGCCCAGATGCCAGCCGTGGTCGCTCCACAACACGACGATGGTGTTGTCACGATTGGGACCGTTTTCTAATGCATCGATAACTCGACCCACCATCGCATCCGCGAAGGCGATGGACGCAAGGTACCCTTGAATGCCCCGCTTCCACTGATCCTGAGATTGAATGTGTTCAAAGTAGCGATTCGGTCCACGCTTCTTTCCTGCAGAGGGAAGGTCACTCAGGTCGTTGTCGCGATAGCCGGGTGGCAGTTGGATATCTTCCAATGGAAACTGATCGAAATACTTCTTCGGAACGAACCACGGTTCGTGAGGTCGATAGATTCCGCAGGCTAGAAAAAATGGTTGATCGTGACGTCTACGAAGTTGTTCACCGATCCAATTCGACACCAACCAGTCGCCGCCGAACTCTTCATCACTGACATCCAGTGGGCCCCAGTCGGTTTCGATGTATTGCCAACTGCCTCCGCGGCGCAGGCTGACGGGACGATCTTTCGGATAGAGCGTGCGAGGAAACGGATTCTCGGTGTATCGGTCCGGGAAGTAAGCGTCCCAGGATGCGCCATCGATAAAGTAATGAAGGATCTTCCCGGAACCGGCAGACCAATATCCGTGCCGAGAGAAGTATCGAGGTATTAGCTCGGCATCTGGCAACTTGTTCCGCATGCGTTGGCGGTTGTCGTACAGTCCCGAGCGATAGCACGGCATGCCCGTCATCACGGCCGTCCGTGATGGGTTACACGAGGGTGACGAACAATGCGCGTTCGTGAAGAGCACGCCTTGTGCTGCCAGCCGATCAATGTTGGGAGTCTTCGCCTGTGGATGCCCCTGGAGACACCCGATCCAATCATTCAGATCGTCAATCGAGATGAACAGCACGTTGGGTTTAGGAGCGTCCTGAGCCATCGCTGGCAAGGAGCTGGCAACTGCTATCGCAACGATGGCGAACGATTTCAGGTTGCATTGAAGTTGTCGCACGTACATCGGGCATCTGCTCTGGGTATCATTTCGAAAGAGCTTGGGGACAGGGCCGAGCGTCTTTCGTGGTGTGAATATGATTCGTAACCAACGGCGCACCGTCGCATGACCGGTACGCAAAATCGAAACCCGACTCGCCAATTGAATGCTTGGCGAAGCAGGAGCGGAATTCGATACGGTTACTCTTCCGTATAATCCTTCGGGAATCGTGCATCCACTTCTCGCCACCACGTCTTCAGCTGCTGAAGCAGACGGTCGCGAACTTCGGGAAGTTCATCCGAGAGGTTCTTTTGCTCGCCAATGTCTGATTCAAGATCGTATAGCTCGATTCGGTTGTCCTTGAGCGACAGGATGAGTTTGTACTTGCCTTCACGGATGGCGGATCCTGGGCTGCCTTTTTGGTTCGACCGATGCGGGTAGTGAAAAAAGGCCGTGTCGTGAACGTGGTCCGTTTCATTTTTCAATAGTGGCACGAGGCTCTTTCCGTCCGTGTGCAACTTTGGCTGCAGCGGCAATCCTGCCATCTCAAGAATCGTCGGATAGAAGT
>JBPCVD010000237.1:0-2856 GCA_051010815.1 Rubripirellula sp. | reverse complement strand
CATCGCACCGTTCAAAGTGCCGAAGGAGATTCGTCACATCGATGAACTTCCTCGCAATCCGACGGGAAAGATCATGCGACGTCAACTCGAAGTTTGAATCGTTTTCCTTTGGTGCAATTGTGGCGCGCGATTGCAAGAAATGGCTTGTCCGCTTCGATGCAGTTTCTGGCGGGACCGTTTGCCTCCCTGTTTTTGGCTCAAGTTTTCTCGATCTGGAAAGATACTCCGATGAAGCCGATCACCTTTCTATTTGCCCCGCTGATCGTTGTCCTTGGGACAGGCGAGTGCTTGTCCGACAACTGGGGGTCGTGGCGAGGTCCGACCCGCAACGGTATTTCAATGGAAACTGGTTTGCCCACCGAGTGGTCGCCTGGCAAGAATGTCGCTTGGCGTGTTGATCTTCCGGGGCCAGCGGGCGCTACGCCTGTGGTGTGGGGGGATCAGATTTTCCTGACGACGATCGAAGGTGAGAGCCTGCTTCTGCTCTGTTTCGGAAGGGATGGAAAGGAGCAATGGCGTAGAGAAGTCGGCAAAGGAAACAAGGACGCACGCGGGGACGAGGGGAATTCTGCTTCGCCTTCACCGATCACCGACGGAAAGCATGTCTGGTCGTTCATGGGCACGGGAGACTTGGCCTGCTTCACAGTTTCGGGGGATCCCGTTTGGCGCGCCGATCTTCAGGAGCGGTACGGCGAATTCGACATTGCTTTCGGAATGTCTGCGACGCCTGTGTTGCATGATGGCCGTTTGTTCGTGCAGTTGATCCACGGCGATGGAAAGCCGGAGACTCAAGAAGCGATTGTCGTCGCGATGGATGCAAAGACGGGGGACCATCTTTGGAAAGTTGACCGTGTGACGGGTGCCGAGCGTGAAAATGAACACTCCTATGCGTCTCCCATTCTCTACGACTACGGTGACACCACGTTGCTGATCACGCATGGTGCCGACTACACCGTGGCCTATTCGCCTGCGGATGGAAAGGAGATTTGGAGGCTTGGCGGGCTCAACCCACACGGCAGAAGTTACCATCCGACATTGCGTTTCGTTGCTTCACCGGCTGCGGCAGAAGGCATCGTGGTTTGCCCCACGGCAAAGAAAGGTCCCGTCTTCGCAGTTGCACCCGATAAGCGAGGTGACCTGACTGATAGTGATGCGATCTTGTGGGTGCGAGATGAGCATACTCCCGACGTGCCGTCGCCACTCATTCTTGATGACTTGGTTTACCTGTGTCGCGAGAACGGCATGCTGCTTGTGCTGGATCGTAAAACGGGGGACGAGGTCTACATGGAACGGACACACAGCCACCGTCATCGTGCCTCGCCCGTGTATGCCGATGGGCATCTCTATTTGACGGCGCGAGACGGAAAGATCACCGTGGTCAAGACAGGCCGCGAATTTGAAATTGTCGCTCAGAATGACACGGGCGAGGCGATGTCCGCTTCACCTGTTCTTTCAAACGGAACGATCTACTTGCGAACGTTCGATGGTTTGTGGGCGATTCGACAGGAATGAGGCGCGGGTCTCGATCCGTCGCTATTGCTCGCGAAACAATCGACTATCGACTACGGCTGCCATCGTATCGATGATCCGGTAGTCGTTCTCGGCGGACTTCGCCAAGATCCGCTCGATCTCGGTGTAGTCGTCGGGCGTTTGCCCGTTGGCATACGTCAGCAATTTGGTGATGAAGCAACGAACGAAGCGATCGCGATTGACGGGCGCCTGCATCAGTTCGCGAAATTCAGCGATGTCGTTGTAAGCGGCGCCGCTTCTGAATTCCGCCGAGGCATCGATAGGGATGCCTTCCGCGTTCAGTGAGCCGTTGCGTTTGCCTTTCTCGGCGGGATCCGTCAAGTGCATTGTGTAGTTGTCACGCCATGCACCCATCGGGTCGAAGTTCTCAAAAGCGTAACCGAACGGGTCAATCGCCTGGTGGCATGCGGCACAGGTCTTTTCCGCCTTATGCGCCGCCAGGACTTCCTTGATCGTCTGTGCCGACCGGACATCTGGCTCAGAAATATTGACATCAGCGGGTGGCGGAGCCGGATGAAGTCCGAGCAAGTTCTCCATCACATAGATAGCGCGATGAATTGGCGAAGTGCCAAGGCTATCCGCGGTGACCGTAAGGAAGGCGCCCATTCCAAGCAGGCCGCCGCGACGGCCATCGGCGAACGTGTACTTTCGAAACTTCGAATCGGCGGGGACGTCGTCGAGTCCGTAGACCTTAGCGAGATCGGCGTTGATGAAGCTGTAATCTGCCGAGATGAACTCAGGGACCGGAAGGTTTTGTTCGGTCGCATTGCGAAAGAAGCTGAGCGCCTCTTGGATCATATCTTCGCTGACGCGTTTGCGATGATAGTGACGGTAGTAATCTGGGTCTGGGGCCATGAAATTGATATCGTTCAATTCCAGCCATGCGTACGGGAACGCTTTCAAGAATGGTTGAGCCTGCGAATCATCAAATCGCCGCTGGATTTCGTCTCGTACCGCTTCGTAGGAATCAAGCTTTCCGTTCGCTGCAGCCTCCCGTAGTTTCTGATCCGGAATCGTGCTCTCCAAGAAATAGCTGAACTTGGATGCAAATCGATCGTGGTCGCTCAGGTCCTCTAAGTTTAAAAGCAGGAATGGAGGCGACGAAAGAACGGCGACAATGCCCTCTTTGAGCGCCTCGATCTCTCCCAAGTCCTCGGCGTGCGACTGGACGAGATCGACGATCGAATCAAGTTCTCCGGGCCGCACTTCGCGTCGCCAGGCACGCTCGGCGATCGGTCGCAGAATCGCGAGCGCGTTTTCCGTCGAGGGATCGCGTCCGATCAGGGCGATTTGGCGTGTGGGTGGCCATGAATCATAGAAGGGGCC
>JBPCVD010000236.1:0-12679 GCA_051010815.1 Rubripirellula sp. | reverse complement strand
CTCCCGATTGAGTCCCCACCACAATCAACTCACCGTCCTCGGAATAGGCCAGCGAAGAGGGAATGCCCTCCAGAACGATCGTCTCGTCCTTGTCGTCGCCGGTCGATTCGCCGACACGACTGACCACAACCTTTCGATCCGAGTAGGCGACCGCAATCCATGACCCATCGGAAGAGAAGGCGCAATCGTTCACCCGCACTTCGGTACGCGTGAGGCGTTTTATCGGTTGAGATAGATCGGACAATCGATAGATGAGCACAAGCCCACTGCGCATTGCCACCACCAATGACTTGGAATCTTTCGAGGTGTCCAATGCAGCCACGCCGCTGTGAGGCAACGCGATTGAGTCGCGCTGATTGCCAGTCACCAAGTCGATGACGAGAACCTCAGGAATCATTCCGGCGGCAAATCCCAAGCCCTGTTCTTCGGCGATTGCAAGCGCCAACATCTCTCGACCACCAGCCGACACGACTTCCCGGTCCGTCCCGGTAGTGGTATCCCACAGATGAACGCTACCGTCCCCCACGCAGGTCATCACTTGCTTGCGTTTGAGATCGAACATGACATCGCGGACGTGTTTTGCATGCCACAATATTTCCGGTGACCGTAGGCGTGAGACTCGCAGCACTTTCACGGTCCCGTCCCCACTCCCTACCGCCAACAACGTTCCATCCTTCGACTGAGACATCACGCCATGACTGAGCGAATGGGTCGGCACACTGCGAATTGGTCGCTGACTTTCATCCAACAGGACGAGATTATTGGTCGACATCACGACAGCCGCACACTCCAACTGTCGCAGGTACGTCATGTCGCCAATCGCATCCCCTTCGTGGCTTCGAAAGTGCTGCGATGGTTCGTCGAAATCGACGGTGGCCACTCTGTCTTGGCCAGCCACAACGACTGAATTCGGACTTACAAATGACACATCGCCCACTGCAACCGGGATCTGCACGGTTTGCAAAACGTCACCATTGCTCTCGCGCAACAAGACCACCTCACCCGCCGTGTTGGCAACGCAGATCGTGTTTCCATCAACCGAAAGATCCATCGCCCGTGCGTTGTTGCCGACGTGGGGTGTCCTCCGAATCTCTGATTTCGAATCCAAGTCCCACCAGATGAGCGTTCCCATCGCGTCCATCGTAATGAGCGTCGAACCTGAAGGGTGGAATTTCGAGTGAACCAGCCTGCGTCCCGCTTGAAACGACGCCACCTCACTATTGTGCTGCACCGGATTCCACAACCGTGCAATCCCATCACGATGACTGGATAGCAAGCGATTTGAAGTCGGTGCAAACTCGATCGCTTCCACAGCCGCGCCTCGGACTTGCAGCGTGCGTATCAATTCCCCGGAGCGAATCTCCCACACTCGGATCACACGATCGCGACCAGCCGATGCCAAGTACTCGTTGTCGCGACTGATGGCGACGGCGACCACGGCGTCCCCATGCTCAACGATTCGATCGAATGGTTTCAAGGCATGGTCAAGGTAACGCCATTCAAAATCGGCCAACGTTCCTTCAGTGTATTGCGGCGCGTAGGCCGCGATGGAGTTTTTCACACCGTCAACATCGCCCCGATCCCAAAGATTGCTCGCCAGCACCATGCGAGTTCGGTAGAGCGACTCCTGCTCTAAGGTGGCTCGACGTTCCGAATCAAACCAGAAAGACGTCATCGTCAGCAAAGCGACCAGCAAGCTGCCGAAAACTGCTATCACCAATCCACAAACCAATCGATTGCGACTGCACCATCGAGCCATCTTTTCCAAGCTCGAGACCGGTCGAGCGTGGATCGGTAACCCCTGCTCGAATCGTGTTAGCTCTTCCGCGAGTTCCTTGGCCGACTGGTAACGCTTGGCCGGCTCTCTTTGAAGACACTTCTGGCAAATCGTCTCCAAATCTCGCGGCAACTGTGGAATCAGTTTGCGAGGTGACGGCGGATCCTCATGAATTTTCTGGTGCAAGATTCCGCGCGGCTCACCGCGAAACGGTCGATACTCCGTTAACAGTTCAAAGAGCATCGTTCCCAGCGCATAAACGTCGCTTCGATGGTCGGTTTCTCGCGTGTTCCCCTGAGCTTGCTCCGGGGACATGTAGGCAACCGTTCCGACAACTTGCCCATCGGTCGAAATGGTCTCCTCTTCGCTCAGTTGTTTTGCGATGCCAAAATCAGTGACGTGAGGCCGGCCGTCATTGTCGATCATGATGTTGGCGGGCTTGAGATCGCGATGCACCACACCATGTTCGTGCGCATGATCGACAGCGTGACTCACCACGATCATGATGCCGACGGCTTCCTCAACCGGCAAACGCGCCCGGTCGATCAGACTCCGCATGCTATCGCCGTCGATAAACTCGCTGGCAATGTAAACCTGGTCCCCCGCATTACCGACCTCATAGATCGAAACAATGTTCGGGTGTTTCAGTTTTGCCGCCGTCTGTGCTTCATAAACAAGCTTGGCGTCTTTGTGCAACGACCTGGGAAGCTTCAATGCAACCCGTCGACCAAGATTCAGATCCTCGGCAAGCCAGACTGTTCCAAAGCCACCTTTGCCCAACAATCGATCCAGTTGAAAGTGCGCTATCCTGCGGTGAGCAACCGAAGCGCCACCTTGCGCTACAAAGGACTCCTTCAACGAGTCAGTGATCGCCGCTGCTTCCTCCGCTTCGGGACGATCGATCACAAAGCCGCACGACGCACACACGAAAGCATCACCCGAGGCCAGGGTGTCGTCACCGGGACCGGGTGTGTTCGAGCCCGACATCGGTTCGCTGCAGGAGGGACAGACGGATGTCACAGTTCGCCTTCGGGGATTTCAGGGACGACCCATCCTAGCATGCCAATATCCAAACCGCCGGTTACCCATCGGATTCCCTCCTAACCGGTGTACGGAAATCGAGCAAGCGACCTCTGGCCGTCCGCAAGCCATCGATTCAATGGGCCGCCGCATTTGCGCGTTCAAGCGGAACTGTGACCCAGGGACTAAGTTATGGGTCACTCCCTAACCTCCCCCATGAGATACCTTCCATGCCCAAACTTCATTCGTGCATGATTCTTCTCTTCAGCGTTGCTTGCTGTCTTGCGTCGGCACAAGAAAGCTACCCCGTCCATCCCGACGCCGAACCTCGCGAGGGGGTGCCAGAGGGCACCGTAACTGCCCACCAATTCGACCAAAGCAAGGTCTACCCAGGCACCCGACGCGACTACTTTGTCTACGTGCCCGCGCAATACAAAGCGTCCGAACCTGCGGCGGTGATGGTGTTTCAGGATGGAAGAAAATACATCGACAAAAAGGGGCAGTGGCGCATCCCGGTCGTGTTCGACAATCTGATTCATGAAGGCGTGATGCCCGTCACGATCGGCATCTTTATCAACCCTGGGGTGGTCCCCGGCGGCGACGAGGCGCAGGATCGATTCAATCGCAGTCTCGAATATGACACCGTGAGCGACCACTATGCCACCTTCGTGATCGACGAGATGCTTCCTCTGGTTGGCAAAGACTACACGCTCACCACCGATCCAAATCTGCGTGGGATCGCGGGAAGCAGCAGTGGGGCGATTGCCGCATTCGGCGTCGCTTGGCACCGTCCCGATCAATTTCGCCGCGTCTTCAGCACGGTCGGTACCTTCGTGGGACTACGCGGGGGCAACGAATATCCAACGCTGATTCGGAAGACGGAACCGAAACCAATCCGCGTCTTTCTGCAAGACGGACGCAATGACTTGAACATCTATGGCGGTAGCTGGTGGAATGCCAACTTGACGATGCTGTCGGCATTGGAGTGGGCGGGCTATGCCGTCAAGAACGAGTGGGGTGATGGTGGTCACAACGGAAAACATGGCGGCGCTATTCTGCCCGATGCGATGCGATGGCTGTGGGCCGATCATGATCAACCAATTGCCACACCGTTTGGCGAGCACCCCGAATTGCAACATCGAATGATCGAGGGTGAAGATTGGCAACTCGTCAGCGACGGACACCAATACACCGAAGGTCCCGCAGTGGCCCCGGATGGACGCGTCTATTTCGTAGATGGCCCAAGAGGCGAGATCTGGCGTGTCGATGAGTCGGGTGAGAGCGCCGAAAAATTCCTTGACGGAATCGTGGGCATCAGCGCGCTAATGTTTGACTCGCAGGGCCGCATGTACTGTGCTCGCAACAAAGCGAAAAAACTGACACGAATCGATCCCGACGGCACTCAGACGCTTTTGGCCGAAGGGATGTCATGCAACGATCTCGTCGTGCTTGAGCATGGGATCTACTTCACCGGACCACTGGAACAAACCATCTGGTATCTCCCGCATGGCGGCAAGCCGGTTGCTGCCGGAAAAGGCCCCAACTTCCCCAACGGATTGATCTGCACCCCGGACCGAAGATTCTTGTTGGTCGTGGATGCCGACGGACGCTACGTGTGGTCCTACCGCATCGGCGAAGACGGGAACCTCCAGGCTGGCCAGCGCTACTCCTACGTACATAGCCCGCAAGACGAAATGGGAACGGGAGCCGACGGTGCCACGATGACCGCAGATGGATCCCTGCTTGTGGCGACGAAGCTTGGCATCCAAATTTTTGACCAGCCAGGTCGAGCACACGTGATCCTGCGGCGTCCCAAACGTCAGGGTCGTCTATCCAACTGCGTCTTTGCCGGCGATGACATGGACATCCTGTACGTCACCAGCGGCTCGTCGGTATTCCGGCGAAAGACAAAGCTGAAAGGGATTGCGCCTTGGCAACCGGCCGTGACCCCTGCGAAACCGCGACTGTAATCGGTCAAACGTACGCGGCGGCAGTCTGGAGAAAAAGAAACCGGTCTAGCATCCAGCGAGGCCGGTCTCTGTGCTGCGCGAGCAATACGAGCGACAGGAATCATTCCAAATCAAACTTGATCACAAGGCGTGCGAATACGCATGCAGAAAATTGGGAGTGACGTCCGTGTGCACGAATCCGAATAAGAATTCGCCGGCTCGGTCCGTCAGTGCCAACTCCCGATACGAGTCATCGCATCCGGTGCGATACTCCAATGAGTCATCGATTCATTCGATGCACTCGATGGCTTGGTGGCGTGCTTGAGTGAGAGTCATCTCTCGACTACACGCGAACATTCCAGTTACCTGGAAGAGAAACTACGTTCAAGCGCAGTTTCGACAGGGCGAGGTAGGCGGCATTCCGGTGTTTGTGAAGACGATCGCGTCTCTCGGAATTCGCATCTGACACTCCCCAAGAAAAGAAAAATAACGGGAACGAAAATGAATAGGTTGTTCCCAGTCGTTTGCTCAACGCGGTCAGAATTTGGCGTTGTCATGTGGCATTGTCAACAACAAAGTTGAGCTTGAAATTGTTTTTGCGCTGGCGCGGTTATGAAAGACTGTGAAAAACTGCTTCGCATCGTGTAAAGTTTTTCGAACACTTTTTTCTTCGGCGACAAACGAGCACGCGATAGTTGACAGTCGCTTCGCATTCCTAACGCTTGCGATGCGCCGCATCGAACATTGCCAACTGAAATGACTTGAATCGATATGTCGACGCCCCATCGAGACACCGTGACGCAAGACGACGTCGATCCGAGTCGCTATTGGGCACCGGATTACGTTGCGGAAATGAGAACGCAACTCGGCGACAGCGTTTGCCGGCAACTCGCGATCTATGCCCTTCCAGAGGGTTTTTGTCTGTCAGTCATCGTTCCCGTCTACAACGAGAGTTCGACGGTTAGCGGAGTTGTCGATCGTTTGCGGGCCACGGGCCTGCCTTTGCAAATCATTCTTGTCGATGATGGCAGTGTCGATGGCACTGGCGATGCAATTGACCAGCATGCCACGGATCCGGGCGTCACGGTGATTCATCACGAGTCCAACCGGGGCAAGGGGGCGGCGATTCGAACCGGCATCGCGGCAGCATCCGGCGACGTCATCGTGATCCAGGACGCAGACCAAGAGTACGATCCATCGGACTTTCGCTTCTTGCTGCAGCCGATCCTGGCTGGCGAGGCGGACGTCGTCTACGGAACCCGGTATGGGCACTGTGATCGACAATTGTCGCCGACCTGGCACCAGGCCGTGAACGGCGGCATCACGTGGCTTGCGAGCATTGCAATTGGAATTCGACTGAGCGATATCGAAACGTGCTACAAGATGTCCGCTCGGAAACATTTTCTTGAAATTGCGGACGAACTTCGAGAGTCTCGTTTTGGGATTGAGATCGAATTGACGGCACGATGGGTTCGACGCGGACTGACGTTCACCGAACGGCCGATTCGCTACCACCACCGGTGGTACGACGAAGGCAAAAAGATCGGTTGGCGTGATGGTTTCAGTGCGTTGTGGTGCATTCTGAAGTATGGCGTATTGCGTCGCTAACCGACTGAGCGTGAGGCAAAGCGAAAGTTTAACGATGGCTACCCCTCTGCCAGTCGGCAAAGCCTTAGGGCCATCATCGTCCCCCAATCGGCAAAAAAGCTTGACGCCACCGTCGCAACGACATTACCTTGAATTGAACCGAGGCCGCCTCATTTCTCGATGCTCTTCAAGGAGGCAATCTGGCAATGGTTGCAACAATCACTTCTACCCAGACGCTGGTCGTCAATCCTGCCTTCTTGCAGGAGATCAAAGACAGCAATCCTGATCTTTGGCATACCGTTCATCAAATGAGACAAGTTTGCGACAGCGATGAGGAGCCCGCGCAGATCTCTCGTCTGTTGACCAGGTTGTTGGATGGCCTGCGTGATCAACTGGCGTTACAGTTCTCGCTGGAAGAGTCCTACGGCTACATGGCCGTCCCCGAGCACTCCAGTCGCATCCTGAGCGAGTTGGCGACTCAAACACAGTCCCAGCATCGAATGCTCTATCTCGCGCTCACAGAGTTAGCTGAGGCGGCCGAGGAACTGCAGTACCGTGGAGTTGAACCGAATCAGTTACGAGTGCTGGTTCAACGGACGCGTGAGTTTGATCAGAATCTGCGTGATCACGAGCAGACAGAGAACGAGTTGATCGAGAAATCATTCGATCTATCCTGAATAGAGTCCGTTACAAACAGAATGTCGGACTCGTATCGCAAATTCGGAGTAATGATGCATGATCGGTGACTCGAAAACGAAACCGATGGAAATCTTGCTGGTCGAGGACGGCTTGACCGACGCGCGAGTCACGATTTATGCGCTACGACGCAGTCAGGTCTACCACCGTCTGACACTCGTTCGCACGGTCCAAGAGGCAATCCGCTTCCTCAACCGTGAAAGCATCTTTGCCAGAGCACCGCGACCGGATCTGTTGCTTCTCGACATGATGCTGCCGGACGGGTCTGGACTCGACGTGCTGGAAGCCTTGGAAGCTTGGGAGGCGGTCGAGCGTCCCACAAGCGTCGTGTTAACCGCGTCGAACGACGATTCACTTCGTGAACGGTGCTGTGAGCTGCACGTCCACGATTTCATCAACAAGCCCGTGCATGAAGACGAGTTCATGCGAGTTGTGCGGGATCACAAGAAGTTGATGATCCACAGCACGCAAATTCTGGCGACGGCCTGACCGTCGTCAATTCTACGAAAACTACTCTCCCACAGTCGCGTGCTGCGACTACTTTTCAAACCACTTCTTGACCATGTGCACGGTCGCGGCACGCCCTGCACGAGCGATCGAAGTGGTTAGCGGAATCTCTTTCGGACAAACCGCGACACAATTCTGCGCGTTTCCGCATGCCTGAATTCCGCCGGGTCCGGTCAAGGCTTCCATTCTCTCCGAAGCGAGCGCTTTGCCGGTGGGATGATTGTTGAACAGCATCGCTTGAGAGATCGCATGGGGTCCGACGAATGCTTCGTCATAAGCTTCCAGCTTGCGTTCCTCGAACGCCTCGTCCGTCTCACCCTCGCGCTGCGTCAACTCAATTTTTTGGTACTGCGGACAAGCATCGACGCAACAGCCACAACTCATGCATTGGCTGAGCGGATAGTTCTGCTCTTGCGACGCTCGCAACTGACGTTCGCCAGAGCCCATATTGTAGTAACTGTCGACTGCGACCCACGCCTTGACCCGCTCGAGCCCGCGGAACAGTCGCTGCCGATTGACCACCAGGTCGCGCAACACTGGAAACTTGCTCATCGGCTCCAGCACGATCTCGTCGTCGTTCTCAGAGAGCAACTTGTCGACCAGCGCGCTGCAGCTCTGACGAACTCGTCCATTGATCTGCATTGTGCACGAGCCACATACCTCCTCGAGGCACCCGCAATCCCAAGCGACTGGAGCGACCTTCTTGCCGTCAGAATTCGATGCCTGAGCAGCGATCTTCTGCAGCACCGAAATCACATTCAGCTCAGGCTCGTACTTGATCTGGTGCAGCTCCCAATACGGTTTTCCGTCGGGAGAATCCTGACGCCGCACGCGGACCTTGATGTACTCGGGGCGTTTCTGTCCTGGTTCGAGGGCAATCATCCTTCGATCCTGCTCAATCGTGTGAAAGTCAAACTGGTAGGGTGCTGACGCTGCGGAGAGTCACTCAAGTCGCAGCTGCCGTCTCTTTCTTCTCGGAATCTTTCGCTCGCTTATTCCAAACCTCTTCAATCACTTCGCCACCGACCAAGCCATACAGTCGCGGTCGGGGCGGGATGAGCGATGTGTCGACATCTTCGTAATTCAAGCTCGGCATCGAATCGTCGTCCTGCCAAGTGGCAACGGTGCTCTTGAGGTACTTGCGATTGTTCGCTTCAAACTCATCACACCACTTTTCCGCTTGGTGAAGCCTGTCGGTGTGATTCTCAGCCGTCAGCGATTGCTTTTTGAAGTCGGGCTTGTAGTGGGCGCCGCGACACTCGTCTCGTTGCAGTGCTCCCTGCAAAATCGTTTTGGCAATCGGAAACATGTCTTGGACTGATTTGGCGAAGATCACGTTCTGGTTGGACCAATGCCCCGTATCGGACAGACTGACTCGCATTGACCGTTCATGAAGCTCGTTGACCTTTCCGATCGCTTCACTCAACTGGTCGTTACGACGCACGACGGTGGCAACGCGTGTCATCACATCGCCCAATTCTTGGTGAATCAAGTAGGGATTTTCGTCGAAGGTCGAATCACCTTTGAGCAGTCGATCATGTCGGTCCTGTTGAGACTTGACCGCCGCATCGGTGAGCGAACTCGGAACTTCCGCATGCCCGGACGATTGGTTTTCCGCGTAGTTGAGAATCGACGATCCGGTGAACAGTCCGGTGAAAATGCAGGACAATAGGGAGTTGGCACCCAGACGGTTCGCTCCATGGTAGTGGTAATCACACTCACCAATCGCGAACAGTCCTTCGACGTTCGTCATGTGATTCTGCGGTGCTCCGGCCAGCAGTCCGCCGTCACCACTCTTCGCGTAATCAGCCCAGAGACCTCCCATGCTGTAATGCACGGCAGGGAAAATTCGCATCGGCTCAATGCGAGGATCGACGCCCTGGAACTTCTCGTAGATTTCCAGGATGCCGCCCAGCTTTCGGTCGAGCTCCGACTTCGAGATGTGCGTCAAATCGAGATAGACACTCATTCGGTCCTTGTCGATGCTCAATCCATCGTTCACGCAGATGTCGAAGATCTCGCGAGTGGCGATATCTCGGGGGACGAGATTTCCATACTCGGGATAACGCTCTTCCAGGAAATAGTAGCGCTCGCTCTCGGGGATGTCCCGTGGTGCACGCGCGTCGTGAGCCTTTCGCGGAACCCAAACCCGCCCGCCTTCGCCACGCGCCGATTCGCTCATGAGGCGGAGCTTGTCGCTTCCTGGAATCGCCGTTGGATGGACTTGTATGAACTCACCGTTGGCATACTTGGCACCGGCTTGAAAGCAGCGGCTCGCAGCACTGCCGGTGCAGAACACGCTCATCGTGCTGCGTCCGTAAATCAGTCCACAACCACCCGTTGCCACCACGACCGCATCAGCAGGGAACGAACGAATTTCCATCGAAACCATGTCTTGAGCCACCACGCCCCGACAGCGGCCCGACTCGTCCAACATCGGCCCCAGGAAATCCCAGAACTCATATTTCTTGACACGTCCCAGACTCTCCTGCCGACGGACCTGTTCATCCAACGCATACAGGAGTTGTTGGCCGGTCGTCGCACCGGCGAAGGCCGTGCGTTTGAACAACGTACCGCCAAACCGGCGGCGATCGATGAAACCCTCTCCCGTTCGATTGAACGGAACGCCTAGACGGTCCATCAACTCAATGACTTTAGGCGCCCAGTACGCCATCTCTTTCACAGGCGGCTGGTGGTTCAGGAAGTCGCCGCCGTACACCGTGTCGTCCAGGTGCTTCCATTCGTTATCACCAAGTTGACGCGTCTGGTCATTGCAACTGTTGATCCCGCCCTGAGCGCAAACACTGTGCGAGCGTTTGACCGGGGTCAGGCTAATCAGATCAACTTCAACACCCAGCTCAGCCAGCTTCATCGTCGACGCGAGGCCCGCTAATCCCCCGCCGATGACCACTACTCGATGCTGTGCCATAACTCTTACCGTTCTGTTTGGTCCTGCTGACTCTTCAACTCTTCAACTCTTCAAAATTGCCGACATCTCACTGGGGCGAAAGTGACGCCTAAGCCTCATTTCCATCGGGCTTCGTCCGTTTCTCTGGGCTGTCGGACACCATGCCGGAATCGACCGCCGACTTGTACATCCGATCCTCCACCACTTCCATGTTGACCGCATCCGCGACGCTTGGCGAAACAGCTGCCCACCATGCACTGACGCCAAGAATGGCCAGTAGCACGCCGATTCCGGTGCAAAGTTTCGAAGCTCGGTCCTGAGCGGCAGGAGAAATCCAAAGTCCCCAGGTAATCCCAGACGTCCACAGGCCGTTGGCCAAGTGATAGACACAAGCCAGTACGCCCACCAGATAGAAAGCGGGCCAAATCCATCCCCATTCGTGCATCGCCTCGACGAGCGAGCTGGCCGCGTTGTACGGCCGGAACGACGCAAATCCAAGCGGCTGGATCGCTCTCAGCCACAGTTCGACGTGGAACCATCCGTGCAAATGCAGGATGTGAAAGAAGAGGTAGATCAGGGCAATGAAGCCCGTCCAACGCTGCCACGTATAACGTTTGTTGCTGCGAAAGCGGTACTGAGAACTATTGGACTTGCCGGATTTCGCGATCCAAACCCCCATCACCGCGTGAAAAATCAGCGGTGTGAAGATCAGCCCCCATTCGATCAGGGGCAAAAGCTTCCCGGGGCTGTGAATCATGTAGACAGCCCGCTGAAACGTCTCTGGTCCGTTCAACAAGCTTGCGTTGGTCGCCAGATGCACCGTCATGTAGAGGCCCAGGGGGATAATCCCGAGCAGCGAGTGAATGCGGCGAATTGCGAATTCGTGTCGAAGAAAAAAGTTGGGTTCGGACGTTGCTGGCGCGCTCATCGTATGGTGCTTGTGAGGATTCGATGCACTACCATGCAACCGTTGAAAAACCGTTCCGGCAACGGCCGGAATCATTTCCAACCCTTCGATCCACAATCCTCGCTGGACGGTGGGCCTCCAAGGTCGAAAAAAGTCGCGTGCGGCGGTTGCGGGTTGGGAATTCCATCCGGCGGCATTCGCATACGTTAGCGTAATGCAAAACGGCGGTGTGTGAAGTGACCGTCGTACAGAAGGCTCCACCCGGGCTCTATTCAGGATTCTGCACCGTTGAATATCTGGCTCCTCGTCTTTCTGTCGGTGCTCGTTGTCCTCGTCTGCATTCTGGTATTCCGGTTGCACGCGTTCCTGACGCTGCTGCTGGCCGGGCTACTCGTTGCGGCTCTGGCTGGGGACCAAGCGGTACGACAGTTCACCGAGAAGGAAGTCGCGAAGGACAAAATGACGCTGTCCGAGGCCGAGAAGCTGCAAGCGCAGCCAGCTCTTGTCTCCGCGCCCGCCCGGCTCGCAAAAGCGTTCGGTGAAACCGCTGGTAAGATCGGAATCCTGATCGCGCTGGCGAGCGTGATCGGACAATGTCTGCTGGAATCCAATGCCGCAGCCGTGATCGTCGACCGGATGTTGAAGATTACCGGCCCGAAACGAGCCCCCGAGGCGTTGGCTGCCAGTTCCTTTCTGCTGGGGATCCCGGTCTTCTTCGACACCGTTTTTTACCTCATGGTGCCGTTGGCCCGATCACTACGTGTACGTTTGGGAAAAGACTACGTCCTGTTCATCTTGGCGATTCTGGCGGGCGGTTCGATCGCACACTCGCTCGTTCCTCCGACACCCGGTCCGCTCCTCGTCGCAGAAATGATCGGCGTCGATATCGCCAACATGATGGCAGCCGGTCTTGCCATCGGTGCCTGCAGCAGCGTCGTTTCGCTCGCATTCGCACGATTGATCAACAGCCGCGTCAATGTGCCGCTCCGTTTTCCCGAGGACGACAAGGCGGCCGCCGAAATCGATCGCATTTCCGAAACCGAATCGAAGGCTTCCACCGACGACAACGTTGGCTCGCAAACTATCGCGGGCCCGCCGCTGTTGCTCTCGCTGTTGCCCATCACCATCCCTGTGCTGTTCATCGCGGTCGGCTCTCTCACCTCTTATCTCACCAAGACCGACGCCATCCAATCGAACATCGTCACCGATTCGCTACGCGTCCTGGGCGACAAGAACATCGCTTTAGGATTCGGCGTGCTATTTGCCTTGGCATTGCGTTCCTACTGTCCCGTGGACAAACGCGACACGTTGGTCAGTCGTTCGTTGGC
>JBPCVD010000235.1:0-5605 GCA_051010815.1 Rubripirellula sp. | reverse complement strand
CGCGTGCACTCATCAAACGTGACCAGGATCGGCTTCATGACCGGTCGCGTTTCGTCCCCGCCGATGCTGTCAGCCATCTGATCTTTCAAGATGGCGTAGCGGGGGAAGAAGAGCGTCAACTTCTTCTCAAACGCGCCCGAAATCTTCTTGCCGAACGACCACCGCGCCAGCACGCCGGCGCCGAAGCAAAGCAGCAACACGATCGCAATCGACAACGCGATCAGGAAGGCGATACCGGACGGCGTCTTAACCGGAATGTGTTCGTGAAGTGCCGTCGCGACGGCAGTGACTATCGGAACGACTTGCCCGATCAAGGCTCCGATCACGATCAACGGCAACAAGAACAACAGCCCACCAATGGCGGTTGTCTTGAGAAAGTTGATGAATCGCCTCGATTTCTTGACGATCATTTCAGCGTTGACTGACCTCGTTTGAACGCGCCTTCACGCGTTTTCGTTTGGGCTTCTTGAGAGGTTCCACGGTTCCCATGAATCCGATCATCATCTCTTCGTCGCTCTGGTCACCCCAAGTTACCGTCCTGATGGGATCTGGATTGCTCAAGTTATTTGGCGAATTGTCATAGACCGCGGTGCATCGAATTCTTGTTCCTCTCGGAAGCAATAGGGGTTCTTGCAGTCTGTAGGTCAACTGCCAATTGAAGTCGTAAGCTGGCACATCGAGAATGATTTCCTCTTTCTCGCCAGGCCGAGTGATCTCGTATTTGAAGGCTTTGCCGCGAAGATGCATGTGGGGCGTCAGATTCAGCAGTTCGACGTCGCGCTCGACGATGGTCTCGGCTTTCACTTCCTGATTGTCCAATTCCGGCTCAATCTTCAAATGTTCTCTTTCGGCACAAATCAGTTGCCCCGCAGATCGCTCGACGTCTTCCTTCTCCATGAAACAAACGCCGACAATGCTGTCGTCCGTCTGCTTCTTTCCGTTCGGCGTGTAGTGCATTTCAAAGAGAAGTTTTGAACCCGCTGGAACCTTCAGTGCAACGCCTTTGGGAAGCGTCATGGGCAAGGATCCCGGCGCGTATCCAGCGAGCATATGTCGAATGTCCCTTTTCCCTTCGCGCGGATCAACGACGTAAGCGATGATGTGATGCACAACGCTTCGATTTCCCGGGCGTGCTTCGGCAGCGTAAACGTACATGTCCTTTTCCCAACCGGGGTCAACCAAGCTGTATTGGTAATCGATGATTCCTTCCGCTGGGACGGCGTAGCCTTTGGATGCGAGCGTCAATTGCCCTCGCTTGTTGGAGCGTTCAACCTTGGATTGACTGAGGTTGAAGACCTGGTCCGGCTCGGGGATTTGCCAACCCAGAGTAAAGTTGGGTGGCTCCGGCAAATCCGCTGGGTCACCCTCGGGCATCCCGTTCTCAACCCAGTCGAAGATCAGCTTTTTCTCGGCTTGCGACAACCGAGCGTCGTTGGCGAACGCGTGGTCTTCATTGGCCGCGGCGAACCACGGCGGCATACGCGGCGGTGTGGGTGGTGTTGTGTCGGGATTGTCGTTGATCACTTCTAGGATCGTGTCTTCCCAACCAAGAATGTCGTCGTAGCTGGTCAGCGTGAAAGGGGCAATTTCCTGCTCGCGATGGCAACGAACACAATGTTCATTGAGGATTGGAGCGATATGTTTCGTGTAAGTAATGCTGCCGGTTGGCTCCGTCTTGTTGACCTTCCCGATGTAGCAGCCCTCCAATTCGACCTCGGGTTGTTGGATTGGTTCTCCAGCGCGGATTTGTTGGATCGCATCGGCAACGTACTTGGGGTAGTCTCTCGCGAGTGTCTTTCCGACGAGATACTGGCCATCGATTGGGCCGTGATAGCGAACGACACGATTTTGATCGAGTAGGAAGGCTTCGGGTGATCGTTCAGCGCCAAAGGTATCAGCGACGCGATTGCCGACATCCTTGAGAAACGGAATGTTCTTCATGTCATGCCGTTCCAAGTAGTACTTGAGCTCGGTCATGCTGTCCTGGGTATTTGAATTGATCCCAATGAAGGCGACGTCGGAGAATTCCTTTTGTAGCTCGACGAGTCGTGGACCATAGAGCTTGGCCAATGGGCATTCGACACCCAAGAACACGACGACAATCGCTTTCTTGTCTCCGAAGTCAGCCAGCGAGACTGGCGCCCCATAACAGTTGTCGAGCGTGAACGGCTCGATTTTCTTTCCAATGTGCGAGGTCGGTTCGCTGCCGTGAGCAAACGGACAGCACAGGATCCCGGCGACAAGTGCGGAGAGGATCGATCGAAAAAGCATCTACTTTGGCTCCGTGGCGTGGTTCGAGAGGCCCGCATCATGACAAATGGTCGTTGGCGGCGTCACTAGTTGTTTCGGGGTGATAACGGGAAATCGGTGGATTCGTCGGAGCAGACCCCTTCACTGGGAGCGACAAGGTGAATCTTGCGCCTCCCAGAGGGCTGCGGCTAACGACGATCCGTCCGTTGTGCTGGCGAATGATCCGGCTGACCAGTGCGAGGCCGAGACCTGAACCTCGCTGTTTCGCGTTGTCGAGTCGGACAAAGGGTTCCAGCACCTTCTGCCGGTCTTCTTCTGCGATTCCGTCACCATCATCATCCACGTGAATTACTGCCGAATCACGCTCGATGTGTGCTCCGACCTCGACCCGCGACTTCGCATGGCGACCGGCGTTGCTGACCAGGTTCTCGACGGCTCGGGCAAGGCTTGCGGGGTGGGCGTCGATTTCGAGTGGGGAATCGTCGTCCATTCGTTTGAATTGCACTTGCGGATTAAGAATCGCATGAGTCTCGGTCGCTTGATCCAACAGCTTGCTAAGTTCGACCGGTTCGGGTGCCGTATCGAGGACATCCGATTCGAGACGTACATAAGTCAGTAGCTCGCCGACCAAGCCATCAAGTTTCACCGTCGCCGAGTCAATTGCGTCAAGACGCATACGGCGTTCTTCGTCGCTCGCCGCCGTTTCCACCAAGTCGGTTGCGAATCGAATTCTAGCCAAGGGAGTTCGTAATTCATGCGATACCGCTTGCAGCAATTCCCGCTGGGATAGGAGCAGTGATTCGGTTCGATCGGCCATGGAATTGAACGCCTGAACTAACGCCAAGTCACTCGAGGCACCACGCGTCACAATACGCGCGGAAAGGTCACCTTCCGTAATCGCGGCAGCGGTTTGTTCGACTGCACGAAACTGAGCTGCCACGGGGCGTAGCAAGATAGCGATCGCAATGGCGGCAAGAAAAAAGACTGCTCCATATCCGAACGTGACTGCCGTTTGAGTGGGGCCAACGAACTGCGGCAGCGGCCCAAACAAAAGGCCATACGTGGTGCCGGAAGCGTTTGCCCTGTCTAAAACCACTGTCGAAGATGCGGGGCGATCCGCTGACGACTCTGAAGGCAGGCTTACTTCGTCGGCCAATGTCGCTTGCAAGGGTTGGATTGTTTGCTCGGAAGCCGGGACCAACGCGATGCCAATGTGGCTTCCCAGAAGGACAACCTCTCTGTCAACTAGTCGCTGTCTTGATTCTGCGGTAAGCCACTCTTCTTCCAACGAGAAAACATGGACCGGGTACTCGAACTCACTGTTCAACTGGCGAAGGACCGTATCGGCGTTTTCCGGTGCCCCTTGTACGATGCGATTTCGGGCCAACCTCGCTCCACCCGCTAATGCGTCTTCGACGACGCGAATGTTCTGCGTCGCACTTCGTTGTTGAAAAACGTAGGCTTGGATTAACCAGGCCGCGACCAGAATCAGGACGACGCCGACATAGAATCTCAAGAAGAGTCGCGTCATGATGTGGTTGCCAGTAAATAGCCGACGCTTCGAACCGACTTGATGCGTTGAGGGTTCACGGGATCGTCGCCCAGTTTCTTACGAAGACGCGAGACTCGCAAGTCAATGGAACGATCCAAGCCGTCATACCGAACGCCATGAAGTTCTTGGTACAGCTGGTCCCTCGAGATGACGTTGCCCATGTTCTTGGCCAGCAACCATAGCAGGTCGAATTCGGCGGTCGTGAGTGTGACCGGTTGGTCGTCGATACGCAGCGCCCGGCTCGTTGAATCGATTGACATACCTGCGACGTCGATATGAGTCACCGACGCGTCTGAATCGGCGGTGTTAGCGCGGCGGAGGTGAACCCGTAATCTGGCAAGCAGCGCGCGGGGACGCACGGGTTTTGACATGTAATCATCCGCGCCAACTTCGAGTGCGACGACCTCGTCGACTTCATCGCCTCGTGCGGTCAGCATCAAGATGGGCCCGGAGAAGTGTCCACGTACGTTGCGACAAATGCTGATCCCGTCGAGTCCCGGCAGACCAATGTCGAGGACCACGACGTCAAAGGACTCTGACAAAATACGATTGGCGGCGACGGCACCGTTTTCCTCGACCGAAACCACGTAGCCATTGGTGGACAGGAAATCGGCGACCATCGATGCAAGTTCTCGGTCGTCTTCCACAAGCAGCAAGCGGTGTTGGTCAGGGGGCGTCATGGTTGCAGGGTCACTGAGGTCGTGGTCACAATTCTTAAATTACCTGTTGTCACGCAACGCGAAAGAGGCGTGATCGTTCCGCACCCATTAAACCTTCGCGCGTGACAAAGCCGAGTCACCGATACTAATCGATACAGTGCCGGTGACCAAAACGCTCGATTGACGCGGCGTTTTCAAGCTTGTGATCGGCTGGCCGTTTCGTGCCCTCGTCCGTTTTCTGAGATAGAATGAGAGACTTCTTCGAGGCTTTCCGGCAATCCAACGTATTGGTTTCTCGTGTTTGGCAATGAATCCAAAGGGTTGTGCTTGCTCGCCCGTTTTTGTGTAACTGTCTGCGGCGACGCGCGTGGGCTCGTCGCGATTTGCGTCGCGGTATCGCAGCTATCCACGGTGGGGACTGTTTTCTCCGTCTCGGCCGCAGAGCCATTTGAGAAGGCCGTCGCGCCGATTTTTGAACGTCGTTGTTTGAATTGTCACAACGACAAGCAGAAGGCGGGCGACTTTTCACTTGAGACCGCTGAATCAGCTTTCGCGACTGATTTCATGGAGCCCGGAAATTCTGATCGAAGCCATTTGATCGATCTGATCGAGACGCTCGATGACGAGACGCGAATGCCGAAAGATTCGCCGCCGTTGAGTGATGCGGAAATTCGATCGATCTCGAACTGGATCGACTCGGGAGCCGACTGGCCCACATCGCTTCGCTTGCAAGCGACTCGCGTCACGGACACCGACTGGTGGTCATTCAAGCCGGTGACAAGGCCGAAAGTCCCTCGCATTCAAGATGACTGGATTCGCACGCCCATCGATGCGTTCGTGCTGCGCACGCTCCAGCGACACGAGCTGCAGCATTCTCAGGATGCGGATCGTCGGAGTTTGATTCGGCGTCTGAGCCACGATCTGTTGGGACTGCCTCCAACCCCCGCGCAGGTTGACGCATTTGTGAGCGACCAGCGCGAGGATGCCTACGAGTCACTGGTCGACCGTCTGCTGGAATCGCCGCACTACGGGGAGCGATGGGCGCGGCATTGGTTGGACGTTGTGAAATATGCCGACACCTGCGGCTATGACAAGGACAAGCTGCGTCCCAATGCGTGGCCGTATCGCGACTACGTCATCAGGG
>JBPCVD010000234.1:0-4578 GCA_051010815.1 Rubripirellula sp. | reverse complement strand
ACCGAATACTCGGACAACCACAACGGCGTGTCGTTTTGGCTTGCGTAATCACTCAAGTCTGCGATGACTTCGTCCAGGGAGGCGTACCTCTCGTCGGGTGACTTGGCCATCATGCGAGAAAAGACGTTGGCGAACTCGAGGTCGACATCGTCTCGCGTTTGCATCAGGTCGGGGATTTCTCCATGGCGATGACCGTAGACAAGATCGAGGTAGTCGCCTGTGAAGGGCGGACGTCCAGTGAGCAGGAAGAAGAGTGTCGCACCGAGCGAGTAAATGTCGCTCCGTGGATCCGCCACATCGGGATCTTCCAACTGCTCTGGCGCCATGAAGGGAAGCGTCCCGACCAAGCGTCCTTTGGATTTGCTTTGCGTGATCTCATCGGTCGCGTCTTCCGTGATCAGATTGGCGGTGTTGATTCTTGCCAATCCCAAGTCAAGGACTTTGACGGTGCCGTCGGAAGCTCGCATCAGATTGCCGGGCTTGACGTCCCGGTGCACGATTCCGGCGCGATGGGCGTGGAGGAGTCCCAGCGCCGCTTGGCGAATAACCGCCGCTGCTTCGCCCACAGAAAACGGACCGTTGTGTGCGACAGTTTTCGTGAGTGTTTCACCATCCACGAACTCCATCGCCAAGTAGTGCACGCCGTTGGAGTCACCTGCGTCGAACGCGGTCACAATGTTCGGATGCATCAGTCGTGACGCGGCACGAACTTCATCGTAGAAGCGTTCGACCGCAGTTTCGTCCTTCATCCGTTCGATCGGCAGCATCTTGATCGCCACGATTCGCCGCATCCGGCGATGTTCGGCAAGATAAACCTGCCCCATTCCACCGGAGCCGATCAGCTCACGGATTTCGTAGTCGCCAATCTCTTTGGGAATTTCACCAGCAGGAATATCCGACGGCGCGACCTGAAAGCCGTCGCTATCATCATCCGAATCGAAATCGCGAGTCGGAAGATCTGCGGTCGGAAAGTTATTGGAGGAGTCGGTCACAGGGGCGAATTCGGGGACGCCGTTTGAGTTAGCCGGGTTTGGCCTCAGAGAAGAAGACGTATTATAAGCGTCACCGCATTGCGATTCTTGGTCAATTTGGCCGCGTGGGCTCCATTTCGCCCGGCTTTTGCCGTAATTCCTCTCTGTCGAGCAACCGAGAGCCTGCAGACCTCGCATCTTCCCCGCATCGAACCCTATTTCTTCATGAAACCTCAACGCATCGCGACGCGAAAAAGCCCGTTGGCAATCTGGCAGGCCGAACATGTCGCCGCCCGACTTCAGGACCACGGCTTTGAGACCGAACTGGTTCCATTGGTCAGTGGTGGCGATACCGACATGCGACCCATCGACGGAACACGACAAGTAGGCGTTTTCACCAAACGAATCCAGCAGGCGCTGCTGGATCAGGAGGCGGATATCGCAGTGCACTCGCTCAAGGATCTGCCCACGGAAGTCGACGAGCGATTGGTGTTGGGCGCCGTTCCTGAACGCGAAACGGTGGCAGACAGTTTGGTGTCCGCCGAGCGTTGGACGCTGGAAACTCTGCCGCAAGGCGCGCGGATCGGTACGGGAAGTCGTCGCCGCGGGGCGCAACTCCTCAGTCGACGCCCCGATTTGCAAGTGTTGCCGATTCGCGGCAACGTGCAGACTCGCCTGGCAAAGCTCGAAGATGGTGAGTACGACGCGATTCTTCTGGCTGAAGCGGGGGTCGTCCGTTTAGAAATGCATGATCTGCCTCGCACGCAGTTCCCGCTCGAAGAAATGTTGCCCGCGCCGGGCCAAGGCGCGCTTGGAATTGAAGTCCGGGCTGATGATGCGTCGCTTGAAGTGGTGGCGGTGCTTGATGATACGGAAACGAGAGCATCGGTCGTTGCCGAGCGGACGTTACTCGCATCCTTGCATGGAGGTTGCCTTGCACCGATTGCGGCCTTGGCGACTGTCAAGGAAAACGTTCTGCGACTTGACGCGGTCGTGCTGTCACATGATGGAGCGATCCGCCTGGACGAGCACCAGGAAGTCGCTTTCGATTCCGAAGACGGCATGCAGGCAGCCGTCGCCGCGGCAAAAGCTGCGAGTGAATCGTTGATCTCTCGTGGCGCCGCCGATCTGATCGAAAGTCAGCGGTAGAACCCGATTCGTCGCCGACTTGGGCTCTTCCGGGTTCCTGCTGGACCACCGAGTCGAGATTCCAACCGTGGCAAACTTTAACGCTTGCACCGGTGGTGCTGGCGATCCACCCGGCGGTCGACCGAAGGTTGAATCAGCGGGTGTGGCCGATACGCCTTCGGCGAGTTTCACGCGATTCGCTTCTCGGCGTCGACCTCGTCCGTCCTTGGTGAACGATGTCCGATTGCAATAACGAATCCTCGATTCGATGGAATCATGGGTAAGAAAGAACCGACCGAACGCCGCCGTTACGTCGACATGTGGGCTCTGCCTGGCATGCATCCCAGCAATGTGGAGTTCATGCAAAAGCTGAAGACGGCGGATACCAACCACTTCACGACGCACATGGACGTCGTCGGAACGGTTTCAGAACAAGATATTGAATCGGGCGATTGGAATCCCTCTCACCTGATCGGGCTGCGTACCGACGTCTGGCGGGCCGACAAACAGGAAATGGAAGATGCGCTCGACGTGATGCAAGATCAGCGTCGTCAGGAGTTGAAGAAGCAGATTAAGAAGACAGGGCGATTGAACAACGAGCAGGAGCAATTGCTTGAAAGCCAACTTCAGCACGATGACGTGATGAAGCTGCAGTCAAGCGAAATCGAGAAGCGCAGACTGGTTCTGAAACTCTTCAAAACTGATACCGAGCGTGTCCGCTGGTGCGGTACGATCGAGCAGGTCACCACGACAGAGATCCACAACTCGATCGGCTCCAAACGCAGTCTGTTGACGATGGTCGTGATGTTGCCCAGGGTGGACATGGTGACCTATATCCAACAGAACCATCGAACCTTCCGAATCCCATCGATCTTCACGTTTGGTTTCTATAACGACCAACGGATGTGGAACCTGACCTTCAAGCGACGCTGGTTCTCAATCGGTGCGGACTTTGACGTCGAAGCCGATGGAAAGACGATGGGCGAGCTGGACGGTCGTTTGTTCTCCTTCGGGTCGGATAGCTACATCGACCTGGAACCTCATGAGCTGAACGACAACACTCGGTTTGTCGATCTCGTCACGTTGTTCACGGCAAGTGTGGGCTATCACAAGGCGATGCGTCGGAGCGTGGACCGAAGGGTCAAGGCCGCTCTGGATGGCAAGTCACGATGTCATCTAATCGAAGACGAGGAACTTCGTCTCAGGCATAACGGACGAGCGGCAGCTTAGGGCAATCGTCCCGCCGGCTCTGTCTAGCGAATCCTCGCGGGCGAACGCTGGATGCCGCTTCCTATCGCAGTCGACACTGGAAAGCGGTGCGGACGCCACATTTCTGACAGGCAACCCACGGAATTCGTGTGGGACGCAGCGCCCGATCGGGCCAGCGTTGCCTGTCAGTATCGTGCCGTGTACCAAACACGGGTCGCTAACGGTTGCAGCCCATCGTTGTGCAACGACAGCGAACCGTGGCTATTGTGGCTGGTTCACGGATCGCGTGTGCGGCAGTCGGATCGCAATTGTCGTCATCTTGTTCCGGACAAGCGAAATTCTTGCGCATCGATTTCCGTTCGATGGGCTCCGTGCATTGTGACGCCCAGGTTCGCTACCCTGGTTGGACGCGGTCGAATCCGGATCAGCACGATTACGCGAAATGGTATGTCAGCAAAATCAACGATCTTC
The DNA here is from genome assembly GCA_051010815.1 of Rubripirellula sp. GTDB lineage: Bacteria > Planctomycetota > Planctomycetia > Pirellulales > Pirellulaceae > Rubripirellula. The sequence continues at coordinate 799 of JBPCVD010000234.1, read as the reverse complement.
AACTTCGGACGGAATGTTGCATTCACTCCGAGCGAATTTCATGAACCGGAAACCGAGGACGAGGTGCTCGAGATCCTGCGAGCGTCCAAGGGCCGGCGGATTCGCGTGGTCGGCAGCCTGCATGCATGGAGTCGTGCCGCAGCAGGTGATCAGGTAGTCATCAGCCTTCGCCACCTCAATGAAGTTCGAGTGACCGAGCGGGACGGTGAGTCGTTTGTGGTGGCGGGTGGTGGCTGTCAGATCAAGCGTTTGCTGCAAGAAATGATTCGCCAGGCCAACGTGACACTCCCTTCGCTCGGGTTGATTACGGAGCAGACGATTGCAGGTGCGACGGCGACCGGAACGCACGGTTCGGGAAAACACAGCTTGTCCCACTATGTCGCGGAGGTCCGGATCGCGAACTACGACTCCGATGGGAATCCGCAAATCGAAACAATCAAGGGTGGTGAAGAGCTTCTAGCTGCAAGGTGTTCCCTTGGATGTCTAGGCGTAATTCTTTCCGTTGGACTGGTGTCCCGCCCACGCTATCACATCCAGGAACACTGGCGTTGGTACGATCGAATCGAGTCCGTTCTCGATCAGGAATCGTCTGAACCGCTACAGCAGTTCTTTCTGATTCCCTGGAGATGGAACTATCTTGCCCAGCATCGGCACGAGGTCGGTCAGCGTCGTAGTCGTTCCGCATGGCTCTATCGGATCTATTCTTTCTGTGTCTTCGATTTGACATTGCACGTTTGCTTGGTGTTGCTCTCGCGTTACATGCGCAGTCGACGTGGAGTGAAGGCTTTTCTGTCCACGA
>JBPCVD010000233.1:0-5892 GCA_051010815.1 Rubripirellula sp. | reverse complement strand
GTTTGGCATAGGTCCTTCGCTCGAGAAACTCGTTCTGCGCGCTATAAACGATGAACAGATCGGGTTCGTAATTAGCGAGTTCCTCCATCACGGCCGCCACGCGATAGCTGGCGTAACTGACACCGCCGGCGTTAATGACTTCCCAATGGAATTCGGGTGAAACTTTCGGTAACAGTTGTCGAAGCCAGTTGACGTAGGAGGTCGTGTCGTTGAAAGGGCGACCAAAGGTGGTCGATCCACCGACACAAAAGACACGACGAGTCTTGGGCGGCTTGGTTGCCGCGAACGACTGCGAGTTGAACCAGACGAGCTTGTTGTTCGCAGTCGTCATGATCCTCGCGCCATCGTCGTTGACCTTGGAGGTTAGCAACGGGGCCTGCGGTGAGAATCCGGCACTCGTATCGATGCTGTCAGCGATCGGTTCGACCCCCAGCACCGTCAGCACAAGTTCAGCACCGCCAAAAAAGAGGAGCGTGACGACTGCGGAGAACATGAGCTTCTTTTTCCAGCTCAGTTTCGGCTTCTTGGAATCAAGATTCGGCATGCAATGGTGGGGAATGGGGGCCAGGAAGCGGATGTCGGATGTCCGCGCGGACGCACGCATCGATGCATTCGCTATTCGCCCGCGGTTTCGTTCGTCTTCAGGCCGTAGACGCTGGGGCCTTCGAAGTGTGCATCGCCATCAAGTGCGACAAGTTGAAGTCCAAGGTTGTTGGCGTCTGCGTTCGCGGGCGCATCGGCCACAAAATTTCCGTCGAAGTAGGCGAACCAATGATCGCCATGCAGTTCCGCGCGGACTTCGTGATAGGCGGGAACATCGGTGGGACCCGCTTTCAGTTGGGTGGCGTGGCCGATTTTGTCGAAGTCGCCGTCCACTCCCTTGCGTCGACCGAGCGCTATTTCCTTCCCGGAGTATTGCATGACCAAGCGATCGTCGGACTGCGCATCTGGACCGTCGAATCCAAAATGTACCTCCGCGGTGCTTGAGGGAGGTAGGTCAATTCCGATGCGGAATCCGTGTCCGGTGGAGGGTTGGGATTCGGATTGCGGGAACCTAGGAAAGGGACGCAGAAGCGATCCCTTGCCCACAAGAATCAATCCCCCCTCTGAATCTGTGTCGCCGAACCATAGGCCAGTTTGATCGGTCCACCCAGTCAACGTTTTTCCATCGAAGAGAGGCAGTTCCCAGCCGGCGGCAACCATGTCGGGTGTGCGGGAGCGATTCCAAACCGCGGACAATCCAATCGCACCCAAACAGATGACAGCGACGATGCCCAAAACCGGCAGCAGGCGTCGCATCCGTCGCATCCGTCCACGCGTACCCGCCCGCGCCAACGACTTTGTGCGATGACCGGCAACAGAATCGACCTTCATCGGTCCGCTGCTGATCGCACTGCTCAAGTGTGGTTGAATCTCATCGATGCGTGCAATGAGCGTTTCGTAATCGGGGACGCGTTGCTTCGGATCATGATTCATCATGTCCAGTAGCAATTGGCGAACGTCAGGATCGAGATCGTCGGGAAGTCGTTCGAGTCTCGGTGGTTGGCCCGTGACTTTCGCTGCGATGATTTTGGAAACCTTGTCCGATTCGAAGGGCGTGGTGGCGGACAGCATGTGAAACAAGGTCGCACCGAGTCCGTAGATGTCGGAGCGATGATCAATTTCGTCACCCGTCAATTGCTCCGGCGCGCAATACATGGGCGTCCCAAGTGCGGCGCCGGTCATCGTCAAACGCGTGTCCTCGTCCTCGGGACCACCGGGAGGGTTGAGCCGCGCCAATCCAAAGTCGGCAATCTTTACCAGCGGAACTCCCTTCGGAAGATCGAAACCGGCGGGTGCATCCGTCAGGATTAGGTTGCCGGGCTTGATGTCGCGGTGGATGATCTGGTGTGCGAAGGCGTGTGCCAATCCCGATGCCGTTTGTCTCAGGATGGATAGGGCCATTGAGGTTTCGAGCGGCCCGGATCGGAGACGTTGCCGCAAGTCAGCGCCTTCGACCAATTCCATGACCAAATACAAGCGGTTCCGATGCGACCCAGAGTCATAGGCGCTGACAATGTTGGGGTGCTGCAGACGGCCAATCGCAGCTCCTTCTTGCTGGAACCTTGCGACCGAGTTCTGTTGGCTGAGAGGTTGAATGATGGACTTGATGGCGACGTCGCGTCGTAAACGCGGTTGATGCGCGCGGTACACGACACCCAAGGCCCCGTATCCAAGGACGTCGAGTAATTCGTATCCGGGGGCAAGGTCGTTGGGGGCGATGAAAGCCTCCACGATTTCGATTTCGACCGGTTTGAGCAGGCCCATCTCAATCGCAACTTGCGACGACATCACTTCCCTTTCGGTCGAAGCGTCCAGTACCGTGCGCGCGTCATCATCACTTAGCAGTGCCCGTCGACGAGCCACTTGGATGAAGGTTTCGGACGAACGAGGGTCGAAATCGCTTTGCATTGAGCTCGCGGATTTGGAGACGCGGGAAGCGGTGTTCTAATTGTAACCGCAATGGTTCCAATCCCATGGTTCTACCCCCAACTTGCGTTGTTTGTCGTGGAGGGAAACGTGGAGGGAAACGTGGAGGGAAACGTGGAGGGAAACGTGGAGGGAAAGTGGTCCAGCGGGAGGCTTGGTTCCGAACGAGGAGGAATGATCAACGAAGCGGATGATCCGGGCATAAAAAAGAATCATCGCCCAAGAAATTCTCAAACGCTCGGGCGCATCCTTTTTTGTCCGCAGTCTCGAGAATCGGTAGGGTGCCATTTCGAGTTCGAAAGGCGGAGGGGGGAAGTGCGTAGCATATCGGATGCGTCCCTTCGCGACCAGATTTCCTCTCGCCACCGATCACGCCGTACAAAACGGTTGATCGCGACAGGATTGATCGCGACCACCCTCGAAAGAGAGCTGCGGAGCGGAAACCCGGTTCGAATCGCGAACTGCCGCTTCGGTTGAGCCCCGATTCGTTCCTTAACGAGACTTCGTACCGTCCGGTGGAAAAAGACCGAGGCGATGGGCGCGGTTCACCGCCGAAGGCGCATTGGAGACATTCAGTTTCTCGTAAATGTGCGCGACATGCGTATCGACGGTGGTGTATCCAATGTGAAGCTGGCTAGCAATTTCCTTCTTTACGAAACCTTCGGCAAGCAGTTGGATGATTTCTAATTCCCGATCGGATAGCTGATGTTGATCCTCGTGCTTGGGAAGTCTGTCATGCAGGCTCTCCAAAATGAATTTGGCGACGCCCTTGTCCAGTGGAGCCCCACCATTCATGACCGTTTGGATGCCTTCGGTAATCTCGTCCAAAGTCGCTGACTTCAAGAGGTAGCCGGACGCGCCAAGTGCAATCGCCCGGAGCACGTCTTGCTCTCGATCAGATTGTGTGAGAATGATGATCTTTGTGTTCGGTACACAGACGCGGAACCTCGGAAGCGCATCGAGTCCGCTCGTTCCGGGGAGTCGCAGGTCGAGTAAGACCAGGTCGGGCTGCTCACATGCCGAGACGTTCTTTAGCGTGCGTAATGCGATCTCTGCCGTGCCGAATTGACTGCTCAGTTCGACGCCTCGCGCTTGCTCCAACGCCAAGCGGACGACGTCCCGATATTCCACGTTGTCTTCGACCAGCATGATACGAACGTTTTCGTTCATTGATTGTTCCATCACCACCACAATCTAAAACTATTGGTGCGCAGTCTCAATGTGATGCTGGTGCCTCCACCGGCAAGTCGATCGACCGCGACCTTTGCCCCCGCGAGCCGCGCGCGGCGGCTGAGCGACGTCGGAATTCGCTTGATTTGAGTATCGTTTAGACCACAACCATTGTCCGTCACAGTCAGAAATAGCCCTTTTCGATCCGCTGTTAACTGCGTGATCACTTTGGTTGCGTGTGAATGTCTCAAGATGTTGGTGAGACATTCCTTGTAGAACAAGAAGAGATCGATTCGGATGCTCGGCTTCAGTTCTCGAACATAGGATTCGCCTTCAATCGTAAGCTCATGATCGAAGTCCGCCATCAGGCTGCTCGATGTTCGTCGCATGTCCTCAACCAGGTCACCGAACAACCCTTCGGATTCTAGCATGTTCGAGCAATAGCGAGTTGCGGCGCCACTGCGCTCCGTCAACTCGCGAGCCCGCTGCAGCAGGTGTTTCAGTTGGTCTGGCGAGTCCACAGCCGCTTGTGCTAGATCGCCAAGCAGTCCGATCGCATGCAGGTTGGCGCCCAGTTCATCATGCAAGTCTGCGGCGATTCGTTCGCGCGTTCGAAAAACGGCTCGTTGACGGATCGTGCGTTCGACCCAAATCGTTCCAATGGCGATGACTGCAAGCAAGCCGGCCAACCAGCTGAGACGACGGACGTTCGCCTTTTGGCTCTGGTAGCGGTGATTCAATTCCGCTGCTACCAGAGGTCGCTCCGTTTCCAGGTTGTGTCGCATCTCCAGTTCAGTGAGCCAATCACGGATCGGCAGGATCACCCCGTAGAGATTATTGCCATCGGTGAGCGTCGCCGCGGACCTCGAGGTCAGGTCTGGATCCAGGTTAACGCTGACGGGCGCGCCCAGTGCAACATTGATTCCTTCGGCGAAGACTTCGATCTCTGCGAAACCGACTCGCGTTTGCGTTTCCCCACCTCCCGAGTGAGTATTCGGCTCGGTAACGATCAGTCGGACGTAACGACAGGTCGTTTCTGGGAACCGACGCATGATGATCGGCCCCACATCGTAGATGGACTCCATTTGATAGTCGCAGAGCCGGACTGCATCGGAGAAGTCCGCGTTTGTCGCGCCTTCAATGACCATCGATCGCGGAATTCCAAAGTCATTGGTAACGGCTTGCGGAACGTTGTCACTCAATTCGGTCGTATGCAGGTGGATGCAGTTGAGTGGCTCCGGTCGTCCCAGGTCGATCGATAAGACGGGAGTCTTTCCAAGGCAATCTCTGCTCACGAACGCCAAACTCTGTTCCCCGTCGTAGGCGTCCATCAAATAGGGTACGAACCCATCGACCAGATAGTCCTTGTGTCGGGGAAGTCCCATGCTTCGCTGATCCGATGAGGAAACTTCAACGGATTGTCGAAGGGCGACGTTATCAGGCCCACTAAACACCAGGATCTCTGATAGTTGCAGGATGTGCATCCCGTCCCAGCCGCGCGGCGAGAGTGTGGTCGCTTCGAGACGTACCCAAGATGCTTTTGTTGCTGGGATCGAGACGACGAGAGGAGCCACGCGAGGCAGGAGGTGATCTTTGGCACCAAATTGCGCCACGACCGTACCCTCTTGGTCCGTTCCCTCGCCCACGCGGATGCAAAATTCAAGCGGAAAGCCATCGGCGCGGAATCCGTTAACGGTGTCCCGCCAAATCGTCGGAACAAGCACGACTTCGTCGATGGTTCTTGGTTCCGAAAGCGTGATTTGAACCCATTCTGGATGCGTACTACTGCCGTGCACATCCGATCGGTAGCCAACCGCGCCAACCCCGGTCCGCATGCTGGGTTGAGCAAGCAATCGCAGGCGTTGGTCAGTCGTGGTCAGACGTCGCTCCAACGTTGTCAGAGACAGTCGTTTCAGCGGCGCATCGGATGCCGTCGTCTGCGCACCAGCAACATATAGAACCGCTGTGGCAACGATTGCGCCGACAGCAACGAGTGCCAGTAGAAGCCGTGAAACAGAGGCCATGAACGTGATTGTCCTGCAAGCAGATGCGACCGTTCGCTTCGAATCACATCATCCAAACGGCAAAATTTCGAGTCGTATCCTGTAAACACAGGATACAAACGGTTTTGCCGAAAGCCTAGTGTTTAACCCATGGTGGCTCCATAAGGGGCATGTTCGGACCGTTGCTCCGTGGAGGTCTACTTCTCTGGAATCCTTTTCAGGGTATTCAGTGGCATGAATCGTTCAAGGC
>JBPCVD010000232.1:0-2843 GCA_051010815.1 Rubripirellula sp. | reverse complement strand
CGGAGCAACGCCGCTATCGTGCCGCTTGGGCAGCCTCAAGAATTGGTGAGTCGGCCGTTCCTGCTTTGATCAGTGCGACTCGGGACGAATCGGCCTTAGTGCGTGCGGCTTCACTTGACGCGTTGGGCTGGATGGACGAGGCACCCGACGAGATCGTTCCCTGTTTGGCCTCATCACTTCAAGACGAGCAGACGGAGGTTCAGATCCAAGCGGCAAAGTCGCTCGTGAAGCGGCTACCTGAGTCCGTCGAGCCAACGGTTGCCGCCTTGGGTCACAAAGAGGGACGGGTTCGAGAAATTGCAGCGAAAGGCTTAGCCCAGCTCGACGCCATTCCTGTGACGGCACAACCATTGTTGCTTGAGCTGACGCGGGACCAGGATTCAGCAGTTCGTGCGGCAGCCGTGCTTGCGATTGGGAACGCGCCAATCGCTCACGCGGAACGTGTTCGCGTCATCGGCAAAGCGATCGTCGACGAAGACTTGGAAGTACGCGGTGCGGCCGTGTTGGCGCTTCGGAAGTCGGGAAGCGGAGCGGTTGAGTTCATCGAAATTCTCGTGCCGCTTCTCGCAAATGACGATGCACAGACACGCGCCTCTGCCGCTTTCGCGCTTGGATCGTTGGGATCGAACGCAGCGCCGGCAGTGAAGCATTTGATAGCTGCGATTCGAGAGTCACCGGAAAGCGAAGAATTGTCAGACGAGGAGCGGGAAATCGTCTCCGCCCTTAGCCGCATCGGAGCGGTCGCCGTACCCGATTTGCTGCTCGCATCGAGTGAGTCGGAAACGGGTTCCCGCGCCTTAGCAATCGCATTGGCAAGTATCGGACCCGAAGCAACGTCACCTCTCGTGTCAGCGTTGGCGGGTGACTCGCTAGCACTTTCTGTGAGTGCCGCCCGTGCTTTGGGCGAGATGGATCCCATACCACCCTCGGCGATCACGCCGTTGATCAATTCGCTCGACAGTCCCTCAAAGGCATTGAAGCGGGCGGCTTTGGAGGGGCTTGGCAAGTGTTCCGATTTGAATCCGGCAGTCGTCAAGCGGTTTCGACAATATGCGGAAGATGAGGATGCTGGCGTTCGAGCGGCGGCCATCCTGGCAATGGCGAAACGCGAACCAAAGTCGAGCGAACTCACACAAGCGCTGCGGGCCGGGGTCAACGATGCGGATGCCACCGTGCGAGTCCGCGCAATCGAGGGTCTAGCGATACAGGGTGTCGCCGCAAATGCGATTGAAGAGCTTGTTCAGGCACTGGAAGATTCGCATTCGAATGTCCGGTTGGTCGCCGTGACCACGTTGTCCGAGTCGGGCGAGGCCGCCCAGCCGACGGTCGGAAAGATCACGTCGTTGCTGAGTGATGGCGATGCGGAAGTTCGAGCGGCGGCTGCCGAGGCGATCGGGCAAATTGGAACGAATGAAGCCTCCGTCGTGACAAAGCTATCTCGATCCTTACAAGATCAGGATTCCAAAGTGCTTCTCGCTTCATTGAATTCGCTGGCAGCACTCGGTGAGGCGTCGAAGACGCACACTCAAGAAGTGTGGCCACTGCTCGAGCATCCAGATGCGGGCATGCGCTCGGCAGCACTGAAGTGCTTGGCTGCGGTCGACGGCGAGGCGGCGACGCCAATCCTTATCGAGTTGTTAAGCGATCGTGATTGGACGGTGCGTCGAGATTCGGCCGAGTCCCTGGGAAAAATCGGATCGAAAGCGAAAGCCGCCGTTCCGACGCTCTTTCGCATGTTGACGAGCGAAGACGATCGCGATGCGGCCAGGGGCGCGCTGCGGGCGATCGACGATGCAGGACCCGAAGCCGTGCCGGTTCTCGTCGGAGCGCTCGAATCGGATGATCGGAGACAACGCTACTATGCGATGTTTTTATTGGGCAAGGTCGGGCCCGCGGCAAAGGACGCATTGCCTGCGATTCGGCGTCTGCTGGAAGAGACGGACAGTGATCGTTTTCGCGGATCGATCCAACAGACGATCGATCGAATCGAAGGCGACAAGTAGCGTCGAGTCCTATTGTGCAACAAGCGACTTGAGCGCGATCCTTTTTTCGTCGCCGCTGTGAAAGTCCAACGCTCGGAAGTACCGTTGCTGCAATTCTGCGGTTGGTGACTCAGCGATGATCTTGGTGAGGTAACGGCAGGCCGCAGGAGTGCGAGCTCGCCAGATGATGTCATGGTGCCTTGGTTGGTTCCAATCCTCTCCTACCTGACGTTGCCATTCACGAAAGAAGGAGTCCCATTGTTTAGCAGCACCAATCCCAAGCGCTTCTAAATACCATCGGTCTTGTCCGTCGTGCATCAGCGCCAGCTTCGTCCAAACTGAGGCAGCTTCATCGGAAGTTTCACCGCGAAGCAGAATCGCTACTTCACGGCGAACTTGCGGCGAAGTGTCATCGACCATTTCTTTCGCAACCAACAGATTCGAGACCGCTTTGGACTGACGCGCGGCACGGATCGCGGCAATTCGCACGTTGGAGTCAGGGTCGGAGAGGCCTTTTTGGATGGCAGCCTCACTCACGGATGAGACGCGCGCGAGTTGCCATAACAGACGTGCTCGCATCCTCGGCGAGGCAGTATTGTCGGAAGAAAGCCACGCGTCGACCTTCGGAATCGAATTCGCCCAAAGTTGTTGTAGCGATTCGCCGGCTAGGTAGCGGGTGGACTGGTTCGGACTCGCGAGTCCCTCGACAGCACCGGTCACCGTCGAAAAGTCTATTTGGGGCACACGGTACTGACGGTGAGCATCAACGGTGAGGCGAAACAGCCGTCCTCGATTGGAGTCGCCCATGCGATGTCCGCCCACGCCCGGGTCGTACCAATCCGCAACGATTAGCGAACCGTC
>JBPCVD010000231.1:0-9933 GCA_051010815.1 Rubripirellula sp. | reverse complement strand
GCTCGGTCAAGGCGAGGCTCCCGACGTGTTGCTCGCCGAACCGGTGGGCAGCTGCACCGATCTGGTGGCCACGGTGATTCTTCCGCTGCAACAGCTGCTGGGCGATCGGTTTGAACTGGCACCCTTTGGCGTGCTGCTGAAACCGTCGCATGGTCGCCGAATTCTATCTGGCAAAGGCGAGAATCTTCGCAGTGGATTTTCGCCGCAGGCAGAGTACATCTTTCGTAAGCAGTTGGAGGAAGCCGATTACTTGATGATTGGCCGCCTCGATCAGCTCAATGATGCAGAGGTCGAGGATTTGCGGAGCCGATTGCAACGCGTTGCGAATGGCGTTCCCGTCATCCCCGTTAGTCCACGCCATGGTGATGGTGTCGACGAAGTGATGGGGCGAATCGAATCGCCCATGACCGCTGGACGCCGGCTGCTGGAAATCGATTACGACACCTACGCCGATGGTGAAGCAGAGTTGGGCTGGGTGAATCTGACGGCAATGATGGATGCCATCGGGGACAAAGTCGATCTGGATCGGTTGGCGCGGGATCTAGTTGGCTCGATTGCAGCTGAAATTGTCGAATCTAACGACGGACAGATCGCCCACCTGAAGGTGTCGGTCTTGGGAGGCGAAACCCAGGCGGTGGCCAACGTCGTTAGTAACGACTCTGTGGTCGATGTTGGACTGGAAGCAGGGCGAAGCGTCGACGGCAGATTGCAGGTGATCGTCAACGCGCGTGTCGCGATGGATCCTCAGGTCTTGGAAACCGTTTGTCGCCAACAGGTCAATTCACTTGCCGAAAATCGGAAGCTATCGATTGATTCGATGACGGCTCACTCGCTCCGCCCTGGTCGCCCCACTCCGACACATCGCGTGACGAGTTAGTCGGGCAATGAACGAGGTGGTCGTTAAGCCACGGTTCGTCGGGTCGCCTTATTCGATTCGGTAAATCGCCTTGTCCGTCCGCAAGATGATGGCGTTATCGACGACGGCTGGTGACGCCATGATTTTTCCGTCGAGCTGATTCTCGGCAACGATCTCGCCGTCGGTGCCTGGCTCAATCACGGTGACTTTTCCATCGTGGGAACCGAAGTAGAGATTGCCGCCAGCCAACAGCGGCGATGCAGAGTAGTCTCCACCGATACGTTTCTTCCAAACTTGCTCGCCATCCTCAGCGGCAAAGCAGCTTGCGACGCCATTGTCGGAGACGACATAAATCAATCCGTTATGCAGAAGCGGCGACGGCTTGGCCGGAATCCCCTGGATGACGGTCCACTCGACGTGGGTGTCTGTCACGTCGCCCTGTCCGTCGACCCGTACGGCCCACAATTCTGGTTTGCCAAATCCCGTTGAAAAATAGACGACGTCGTCCTTGAACACAGGCCGCGGGACGACCGAAAAGCCTTTGCCGTGTCGCACACGCCAAATCTCGTTCCCCGTCTGGGGTTCGTAGGCAATCATCCACTGCGAAGCCATGCAGATCAGCTGCTCACGCCCCTGCTTGTCCGTGATCGCGATTGGGGTGCAGTAGGCCTTCTTTTGATCGCCGCTGGGGGCATCCATCTCCGGGCGATCCACTTCCCACAGGGTCTCGCCGGTGGACTTGTCGAGTGCTGCGACGTATTGGCGCTCGACTCCATCTTGAATCAGCACCAACAAGTTCTTGTGGGTGAAGGGCGAGCTGCCAGGGCCGACTGAATGCACCAGTGGCAGTCGTCGCTGCCAACGCGTTTCTCCCGACTTTCGGTCAATGCAAAATGTACCGTAGGTACCGAAGTGAACGTAAATGGCATCGCCATCGATCACAGGCGTGGGCGATGCATAGCTGTTGACCGCGTGAATCGGATCGGGATCTTCGATCGTGGTCAAGTCAATGGTCTGGCGAAGGGAACCTGTTTCTAAATCGAGAGAGAGCAGCTTCAGTTCAATCGATTTCGCAATTTGAAGCTGTTTGAACTTCTTCTCTTCAATCCCACTCTCACGCAGCATTTGGATTCGGTCTTCCTCGCTCGGTACGCGTTCGATCGCAGTGGTGACCCAGATGGTGCCATCGGCAATGACCGGGGAGGACCAAGCCTTGCCCGGTAGGTCCGTTTTCCAAGTCACATGATCGGATTCGCTGAAAGAGACTGGCACCGACTGATTTGTGGCGATCCCGTCACCCGCAGGGCCGCGAAACTGAGGCCACAGGTCTGCCGCCAAGAGCGAGCAAGCTGGAATCGCAGTCAATGCGATCACGGTAGCGAAACGGTTGAGCATAAAGCACCTGAAACGGTGAGGGAGGGCAAGGTTGGCGGGAGGGAACATCTTAGCACGTCCAAACCAAGAAGCGATCAATAACCGCTGCGTTGAGATCCGTCCGCAGCGTTGCCGGGGAGTTCGATCGGATCGAGGTTGAGCTCTACACGAGCCGCATCAAGAATCGCGGCAGTTGCACTTGCGCCCACTCGGGTGACACCCATCGCGCGAACTTGTTGAAGCGTCGCCAGGTCGCGTACGCCGCCCGCCGCCTTCACTTCCGTCGGCTTGCGAGCATGTTTCAGCATCAACGTCAGGTCCTCGATGGTCGCACCTGACGTACCAAACCCAGTGGACGTCTTCACCCAATCGGCGCCACATTCGCTGCTGATTTCGCAAAGCTGCACCTTGTGCGCGTCCTGCAGGTAACAGTTCTCGAAAATGACCTTCACTTTTCGATCCGAAGCGTGGGCCAGTTCAACAATCGAACTGATCTCGTCTCGGACATACGACCAATTGCCGCTGAGCACAGCAGAAATGTTGACGACCATATCGAGTTCTATCGCCCCGTCCTCGATCGCCCGTTCGGATTCTGCAAGTTTCGTGGACGTCGCTTGTCCGCCGTGCGGAAAGCCAATCACGGTACTTGGAAGCACGGTCGAATCGCCGAGTAGCTCAGCGCATTGGCGGACGTAATACGGCAAGATACAGACGCTGGCAACATCGTATGCCGCGGCGACGCGACAGCCCAGATCGAGTTGTTCGACGGTCAGCGTTGGCAGCAGCAACGCATGATCGATCATTTTGGATGCGTCTTGGTACTGGTAGGTCATGGGCGTTCGCATGCCTTGAGGAGTCGAAAGAAGATTGGAACCGAGACGCTGTTCTATCTTACGCGACGCTGTTTTGAATCACGCGACGTTGCTGTGAGTCACGACGCGTCCGAGTATTGGTCAGACGCGCAACCGGCCAAATCGGTTCTTGGCGGTCTACCCGTTGGTTACTCGGCGTATTGCACCTTGCCGGTGCCTTCAACGATTCGACCGACGGGCACACAGGGAATGCCAAGACTGCTGATTTGGCTCGCGATGCTGGATGCGTAGAAATCGCTGACGACCAATGCCATGCCGATCCCCATATTGAAGACGCGTCGCATCTCGCTGTCAGCCACATTGCCGGTGCTTTGCAGCCAATCGAAGATCGCCGGCCGTTCCCATGAGTTTGGCTCGATGACGGCATCGAGATGTTTGGGCAGTACCCGGTCCAAGTTCTCCTCGAACCCACCACCGGTGATGTGAGCGAGACCGTGAAGGACTTGCTTGACTTGATAGTGCGATTGAACCGTGCGAATGGCTTTGGTGTAAATCCGCGTTGGCTCAAGGCAAACGTCGGCCAGCGACTTTCCGGCAAAGACTTCTGGACAGGCATCCCACCCTAATTTCGCATCGTCGATGACTTTGCGAACCAGTGAGAAGCCGTTGCTGTGCAGTCCGCTCGCGGCCATTCCCAGCACGACGTCACCCTCGCCGATCAGCTTGCCGTCGATGAGACGCTTGCGCTCGACAACGCCAACAGCGAAGCCGGCCAAGTCGTAGTCCTCGTCACCGTACATGTCGGGCATGATCGCCGTTTCGCCACCCAGCAAGGCCATGTCGCCTGCGACGCATCCATCGCTGATGCCCTGCACGACGTGCTCCAGCCGCGCCGGATCGTCTTTCCCCATCGCCACGTAGTCGAGGAAAAACAGCGGTTCGGCGCCCGTGCATAGCAGGTCGTTGACGCACATGGCCACCAGATCGATACCCACGGTGTCGTGCCGGCCTGTCAATTGAGCAATCTTTAGCTTGGTGCCAACACCGTCGGTGCCGCTGACGATTACTGGGTCTTCGTAGTTCCGCGCGAACAGCTTGCCGTCGAAATCGAGACGAAACAGGCCGGCGAACCCACCGTCGCTTGGAATTACGCGGGGGCTAAATGTGCGGTGCATGAGCCGCGGCAGTCGACTCATCGACTCCGCGTACACGTCCAGGTCGACACCGGCGTCTTTGTAGGTGGCTGCCATCGTTGAAGGTGCGAGCGTCAGGGGAGATGGGGTGCATCGGCCAAGCGGGGATCACGCTTGAACAGACACATCATGACGCCCCGAGACGTGATCCGATAGCAGAGGAAGATTTGGCGGTAATGGAGCCCCTTGAGTCCGTGGGCGGGCAGCGGACTCAAGGAAAGACGAGTCGTGACGATCGTACGAAAATTTCTTGCCGTGCGCATTGTCACAGTTAAGGCAGGATTCGGAAAACGGCGGCGATTCAAGTGCAGCTAACCGCGTTCAGGGGACGCATCAACACCATTAAAAAACAGACTGTTGCCTCGCTATGGATCGACCGATGAAACCTCCCGTTCAGCGGAGTTTGTCGATTGGGTATCCTTTTGTGGTTGGAGAATCTGGAAAGCCAGATGTGCTTCAGTAACAGACCGCAATGTTTCGCTCACCCCATCGGGAGGTTTCTCCGCTACGGAATCGCCAATCGGTGTTTCGTCCACCGACCCCTTGAGAATTCGATTGTCGCTTGATGGTTCAACCGGCATCGACACAACCCCGTGGTAGGGTTTTTTGACGGCCACTCTCTGACGTTGCTTTAGCAACCGTCTTCGGATTGGCGGAAGGAAACGCCAGGGTTGAATGGGTCGTGGATCGACCGGCCGAGGCGAGTATCAAGCCGAATGGCTCACTTTAGGAGAAACCTGCAACATGCTAATGCGCCAGCCGTGCCCAACTCTGCAGTTCGCTTACTCACCGCCTTTCGGGGCGACGCTGCAAGACACCGGTGTGCAGTTCTCGGTGTTCAGTCGCTCCGCGACTGCCATGCGTTTGTTGCTGTACAACAAGGTGACCGATCGTGAACCAGCCGAGGTCATCGATTTCGATCGTGATACCGACCGTTGGGGAGACGTCTGGAGTCTGAACGTTCCCGGTATCGACAAGGGACAGTTGTATCACTTTCAGGCAAGTGGTCCTTGGGATCCCGAGCATGGGCATAGGTTTGACTCGTCCGCACGATTGATTGATCCATATGCGCAAGCTTTGGCGGGCGAGTTTCAAAAAGGGAAAGACGGAGTGATCCGTCCACCTAAGTGTGTCGTCATTGATGATGACTTTGATTGGGACGGGGATCGACACATCCGACGAGATATCAGCGAGTCGGTGATCTACGAGATGCACGTCAAGGGCTTCACCAAGAGCAAGACCGCCAAGGTCAAGGCTCCCGGGAGCTACCTCGGCGTGATCGAGAAGATTCCATACCTGCAATCGCTGGGAGTTACCGCGGTTGAATTGATGCCGGTCAACGAATTTCCGATCAAGGACATTCACGGCAACAAGATGCAACGCTCGAACTATTGGGGTTACGACCCCATGGCGTTCTTCTCACCCCATCGCGGCTACGCCCACGACAAGACGCCAGGAGCGCAAGTCCGTGAGTTCAAGCAGATGGTCAAGGCGCTGCACGCGGCTGGCATTGAGGTCATTCTTGACGTTGTCTTCAATCACACCTGCGAGGGCAATGAACAGGGGCCGACGCTGTCCTTCAAGGGACTTGAGAATCAAGTCTATTACATCCTGAGTGAAGGCAAGCACTACTGCAATTACAGTGGCTGCGGCAATACGCTCAACGGGAATCATCCTGTCGTCCGAGAGATGATCTTTCACTGCTTGCGGCATTGGGTGCACAACTATCACATCGATGGTTTCCGATTTGACCTTGCCAGTATTCTGAGTCGCGATCGGAATGGCAATCTCATCCCCAATCCACCCATGGTTGAGTTGATCGCCGAAGATCCGCTGCTTGCCGATACGAAGATCATTGCGGAAGCTTGGGACGCAGCCGGCGCCTATCAGGTTGGCTCATTTGGAAATCATCGATGGGCGGAGTGGAATGGCCGCTACCGAGATGACGTTCGAGGTTTTTGGCGCGGTGACGGCGGAACGCTTGGCGCTCTGGCGACACGATTGGCCGGCAGCAGTGACTTGTATGAGCACGATGGGCGGCCACCATTCTGCAGTATCAACCTGATCACAAGTCACGACGGTTTTCCGATGAACGACCTGGTGTCGTACAAGGAGAAGCACAACGACGCGAACGGTGAGAATAACTGCGACGGCGACAACCACAACATCAGCGACAACTACGGCGTTGAGGGTACGACTCGTAAGAAATCGATCAATACGGTTCGGACGCGTCAGATCAAGAATATGTTGAGCACGCTGATGCTTAGTCAGGGTGTTCCCATGTTGGTCAGTGGTGACGAGTCCCGTCGGACACAGAAAGGCAATAACAACGCCTACTGTCAAGACAATGACACCAGTTGGTTTGACTGGCGTCTGGTCGAAAAGAACGCGGACATGATTCGCTTCGTGCAATCATTGATCAAGTTCCGCCGCGAGCAGCCGACGGTTCGTCGCAAGACGTATCTGACCGGACAACCGGTCGATGGTCGAATGATTCCCGACGTGTCTTGGTTCGCCCCCGACGGGTCGCATTTGGAGTGGGGCCAGGATGAGTTGGCGATGGTCGCTTACATCGCTGCACCAGCTCGTGTGGACGATCCCGAAGGGCTCGGACGAGACCTTGTGCTGATGTTCAACAGCACGGGGCAGGTTCGAGATTTCCAGATGCCTGAGTTTGGCCGTGGGATGCGTTGGAACCTGTTCCTTGACACTGCGGCTGAATCTCCGGAAGACATCTACCCGGATGTTGATGGTCCGATGCCTGCCAGCGGGCGAGTGATCAAGATGCTGCACCACTCGCTGAAGGTCTTTGTTAGCCAGAGTGCCTGAGCGGAGCGAAAGCAATCGACCGAGCCCGTTGCTGTGGCTCGGTCGTAGGTCGCGATCGGAAGTGGGTCAGTGATGAAGGACGCTGTGGACTTTCTTGACGATCGCGGGTTCGCCATCGGTGGCGTAAGCCCCTTCCCCACCCTGATTGCGATGGAACCGCGTGTATTTGAGCCAGACTTTTGCGTGGCCAAATAGCCCGCCGTAGTCCATGCCCCAAGTTCCCTCGGTAGATTTTCGTGGACGCCCTTTTGCAAAGGGCGAGCCACCGCCAACAAACCAAGAACTGTACTTTCCATCGACGCTGCAAGCGGCCCACGGGGCGACGCAATGGGGATGTCCCGAGCGTTTGCAATCCGACATGCGGTATCGCAACGGCGGGCAATCACCTCGGTCACGGTCTCCCGGCTTGTTGATGATTGGTTTCCGAGGATGTCCTGGATCGGTGCAAACGCCGTAGCATGTTTTTGACGTACAAGTCGGGCAGCCGTGCGATTCCAGTTCAAGCGGTTCCAGTTCCAACGCTTCCGATTCAAAGGATTTCAGCTCCCGAACCTCGTCACTTGGCACCAAGGGCTGGTGATCATGTTCGGTCGATTCGGAGTACCAGTCGGACTCGGGTACGGAGTGAGGTTGTGAGCCGATTTCGGTTGAAACAGGGGTTGTTTCAACCGTGACCAGTGGTCGTTCGGCGGGCGAATCGCACCATCCCACGAGGCAGAGGCAACAGAGGCTCGCGGTGAGCGATACGCGCATTGCAACCATGGAATCACCAGCATACGGACGGAATGAAACGACTTACTGGTAGAATCGGCACAATCGGCTACGTCGTGCGAGTCCAGCGTCAACGGTCCGAACAGGTTTTGCGAACGGTACAGATTGACACGGGACGTGGCCCGCTCCGCTGCTCCAAAGCGGGCTCGGTCATTCGAAATGGCGGCCGATTTCGTCTTTAGAGCGCGGGGTTTCGATTGAATTTTTGGTACGGCAAACGGACGCCAGCGACCGTGTAGGCGTCAACGCGGTCCGCTGCCCGTGGCTCGAAACCGACTTGTCCGGCCGCCGTCACGACGTCGTCTTGGTCCACTCCGTCGCCGCTGACTCCGAACCCACCGATCAGTATTCGCTCACTGTCGGAGCTGTAGAGTGGTGCACTGCCCGGGAAGAAAACGACTCCGTTCTGATTGGCCAATGGTTCCTTGACGGGATCACCGGCTGCGTCGAATTGACCATGAATCACAATTTCTGGATCACCCGGGTCTCGGAAGTTTCGACTGGGATTGAAAGCGTCGAAAGCGAGAACGCTAAACGTGTTTCGCCCATAAGAATTCAGATCGGGACTGAATTGATAAACGGCTGCGGCAAGTGGTTCGTCGTTGACGAGGTTTTCTGCAGTACCCGGATGAATGCCGGGCATTCGTAAAATGCTTTGCGGCGCGATCTTCAAGCAGAGCGAACGATCCTGATCACAGACATTCAGGTCTTTGCTGTTCTCAAGTCTATTTCCAGCGGAAGCAGGAATGTCGATTCCGCTCGGGTAACGCGGCTCTGATAGGAATCGGAACGTTCTGTTGGTAAAGGCTGTTCCGAGGGGAAGCGTGTCTCCGCTAGGGTTCTTGATCGATCTCGCGACAGGCTCAAATTTGCCATCGCCATTGAAGTCGACCCGGTCTTCGTCTTGCAGGTCTTCTGCGTCGGCGTAGTAAGCCGTGTTCCTCGCTTTGGCCACGGCGACATCGATTGAGAAGATGGTCGCGTCGGGCATTCGAAACACACCGAGAAGTTCGCCGTTGGTGTCCGCGACCGATAAGACCATGCCGGTCGCTACGCCGGGTTTGAAACCATTGTCGATGTCCAACCGAATCGCCGCACGTGTTTGCTTGGCTTTGACGACACCTTCCGCAATGATCTCATCGACTGCCTCGGCGGTAAGCCCCGACACAGTCGAGTCGCGGGGAGCAACAAGCCAACCCTCAGGGACAGGTTGGCCTGGTAGCAATAGGGTCCCATTCTTGTCGACTGGTTTAAGTTCACCGGAGATGTCACCAGACCCCACACTTCGTCCGACTGCGATCAGTCGATCAATGCCTGGTTTGCGGAACGAGCGATCCGGATTGGGTCCGAAAATCTCCAGCGTGATTCCGACGAGGTCGATTCGCCCGGTCGGCAAGACAAAGTTCTTGAGTGGTGGCAACTTCCGATTGAACTCTTGAAGGTTGCGACGGAACGCAGAGGAAGGATTGACCAATTCCCCCGATCCGGCTGCTGCGACCACGGCTGCGAATTCTGCCTCCAACACCTTCGGGGCATTCGTTCGTGCTTTCTCCGATTGATTGACGCCATGCTTGAAATTCTGTTCGAACGTTGCGAATCCATCGTCCCCTGGAAAGAAGACTCCGATGCCCCCGACCAAGTTGATTTTGCCACTGAGCGTTGGTTTCGTTGGCGTGGGAAGTTTCTTAAAGAGTGGAACGCCGCCGGGCAGCGTTGCGACGCCGCGTGCGGAGGAATCATAAAAAGTATCGGTTTGAATCCCGTAAGCTTCTGGCCAAGACTGTGAAAAGTCTTGCGAAAGAAACGTGATATTCTCCGGGTTACCGTTGAAACGTGTCCGCAGATAGAAGTCGTCCTTATCCCCCTTGATTTGGTTTGGACCGGGGTGTCGTTGGCTGTCCCGACTCTGATGTTCAATGGCGAAGAGATCAACCTGCGGTGTGAAGTCGACTTCCGGCGGGAATTTACCTCCCACGCCAATGGGTGCGACGAATCCTGGACCGACGTAATGGGTGTCAGATTCCACGGGCGACGATTCGACGACGCGCTGCGCGATCGTCGACTGGCTCAGCGAACGAATGGTACGACTTGTCAGCGG
>JBPCVD010000230.1:0-23630 GCA_051010815.1 Rubripirellula sp. | reverse complement strand
TACTTCAACCCACCGGCGTTCAGAAAGGGTTGCGCGGCTTCAGACGCATCGAGCACGATCGAGATCCATTCCGTTTGAAAGTTAACTTTCGAGTTCGTCTAGAGTTTTCGGCCAATCGTCTTTCAACAAGCGTGCCAACGAGCGGTCCGAAAGTATTCGCCCACCAGTCTGACACCCAGGGCAATAATTGCATTCGTTATCTGAGTAACGAATGCGTTGGATCGGCGCGTCACAAATCGGGCACGATTCCTTGAACTTTCCATGCACGTGCATCTCGGGGCGAAACGCAGTGACACGTTCAGGGAATTGATCACCAGTCTGCTCACGGAGCCTGGCGATCCATTCTGTCATCGTCTCTCTTGCAGCGTGAAATAGACGTTCGATTTCTTCTGAAGACAACTGATCGGTACGTTTCAGAGGCGACAGCTTTGCCGCATGCAGGATCTCATCCCCATAAGCGTTGCCGATGCCATCAAATTTATGGGGATCCGAAAGTGCGCGTTTGAGCGTGTGCCGGCCGTCGTGTAGCCGCGCCGTGAATTCTTCCAGTGTTGCCGTTAATAGATCAAGTCCACCAGGATCGTAGGCGTTGACTTCTTCGATTGTATTCAGCACCCAGACGCCGGCGCGTTTCTTCTTCGAAGCTTCGGTCAGAACCATGGTGCCCGATTCTTTTACGTGGCCGCTTCTGGTATCCGAATCAAAATCAAACGCGATCAAATCGTTCTTGCCGCGCGCCGCGTAACCGATCTTTTTCCAGTGAAATCGACCGGCGATCATCGGGTGAATCAACAGCAATGGACCATCAGAAAACTCCCATACGATTCTCTTTCCACGTCGAGAGAAGTGTTCAACTCGCTTTCCGATGGCCGACTCGATCATGGGCGAAAATGTTCGTAACACGAATGGGCTTCGGACACGGACGTCTCGCAAGGTTGCACCTTGTAGCAAGCGTTCGAGTGACTCAACGTACAGGACGACGTCTGGAAGTTCAGGCATCTTGGTGAGACGAATCTGGAGTGCTGATTCGATTCCGTAAGACCGGATACAGAATGAGTCCCAGCAAAACCGTTAGACCCGCGGCCATCGCTTGGTTCGGAGATCGGATGCCATACAGCACCGCCAGCAGAAGCGTGGCAATGACATAGAATGCGGCTGGGATTCCAAATCCGATCAGCTTGATCGAGTCCCCTTTCAACCGTAGCAAAAACAGCATGCTGACCGTTAGCGCCGAACAGAGGGACAGTGTCAGGCCAAGGTAGCCTAAGAGTTCCTTTAGTGAGGTAAACGAGATTGCGATTGCGGCAATCGACGCTTGAAACCAAATTGCCTGTACCGGCGGGCGGTTGTCGAAGCGAAACCACCGCGGCAGACAACCGTCATCGGCCATCTTGGCGTACACTCGCGGTCCGGTCATCACGAGGGCTGAAACGGAAGTGAACAGTGAGATCACAATCACAAAGCGAACGAACGACGCAAAGCTGGATCCGCCAATCGCGTTCGCCGCTGTCGCCGCGATCTGAACCTGGGATTCCTCCGATTGCGTGATCTCCCCGACGGTGGGGGCGTAAACGAAGATGATGTTGAGCAGGACGTAGATCAGCGTGACCAACACGGTGCCACCGACTAACGCGAGTGGCACATTGCGCCCCGGATCTTTGATCTCACCAGAGATGTAGACCGCAGCATTAAATCCCGCATAGCTGAAGGAAATCCACACCAGCTGATTGGCGAAATCAAGGTAAGCACTGCTGGCTGAATCCCCTTCGCCTGCCAACGTGGTTGCGTCTGTCTCGATCAAGCCTGCCCAGTTACCGAATTGCGTCCATGCGAAGATGATGAATCCAGTGATCATCAATAGCTTTACCACGACAAACGCATCCTGAATGCGTGCCGCCGATCGCACGCCGATCGTGTGCAGGGTCGCCGCAAGAAAGACCGTCGCGATCGCAATACTTCCCTCGGGCAAGGTTGTTTCGTTGATCAATGGCGGGAAGTATTTTTCTAGGCCAATGGCGGCAATAGCGATCGCACCTGTGAAGCCGGCAAGCAGCGATACCCAGCCAGCCATCAGGCCCGCGACGGGGTGCAGTGTCTTGCGTAGAAACAGGTACTCACCGCCCGACTCAGTGAATTTCGCGGCTAGCGACGCGTATCCGATGGCACCACAGATTGCGATCAAGCCACCGACAATCCAAGCAGCGACGACGCGTTCGGGACTACCCAACGCGGTTAGCGTGAAGCCACTTGTCGTGTAGACCCCGACGCCAATCATGCTCGCCGCCACTAACGTGGTGGCCGATACGACATCGAGTGAACGTTTGGGAGTTGCCAATCTAAGTCTCAAGAGAAGATGTGAAGTCGGCCGAGGTGCAACGCGATCGCGTCAGCGCTGTGACGGTTGAGATTGGACGGGGGCGTCGTCTGGCAGTTTGCGAAACTCGAGGTAATAGTTCTCTTGAAATCCGGGGATTTGTCTTTCCGCAATCAACTCGAAGCCAACGGATTGAATTTCATCGATGAAGGTCTGCTTGCCTGCTCGCACATGTCCGAGCATCCAATCCCGTGATACGCCCGGAATTCTCTCAAAGTCAATGACCACCACACGCCCACCATCGGTCAACGCACGATGCACCGAAGACATTGTTTCCGCAGGGTGTTCGAAGTGATGGTAGACGTCACAAATGAATGCTGCGTCAATGCTTTCCGGTGGAAGACAGATTGAGCGGTCCGTGCAAAACACGGTGGTGGCATTCGTAATGCCCCGCGTCGAGATCAGGTTGGCAAGGTGTTCCGCAAAACGAGGTGAGATTTCGATCGCGTAGGTCCAACCGGTCGGTCCAACTGCCTGAGCCATCAGCAACGTGTAGAAACCCGTGCCTGCTCCAACGTCGGCGACACGCGTGCCTTCGGTCAGCCCGAGTTGCTGCATGATTTCTTTGCGGGCGTGATAGACCTCTCGACTTTCCACCTCGAACCGCTCGATCCACTCTTCCAGCTTGAGCTCGGGATCGAGAAAGCCATCGTTAATTCCGGGCTTCACGCTCTCCTGCTGCAACGTTTCCTCGGACACGGATCGATCGGATGGGGGCGAATCCTGAGACCAGACGTGGGTAGACAACAGCACGAGCAAGCAAACGATGCCAAGGTAACGCATGTTGAAGGTGGCCTTTTGTTTGAGACGTCAGTTGGGAAGGGGCCGTGCCTCATTGCACGTTCATCATTGTCGTCGAAAGAGTCCGCTAAGTACATTCGGACCCGTCTCGCCGTCACGAAGGCGGATTCCATCCTCGAAGGTATTCATTTCAAGGCAGACGTAATTCTGAGCGGCTAAGTACGCTCGCAGGGACGGAGGGTCGAAATGATGAAGATGTTCATTTGGAAGACGCATGCGCCAGCGATCGAACCATTCGTCACCTAAGTCTCGCCATCGACAGAATGGAACGGCGATCGCCAGGTAGGTCGTCTTCAATCGTGACAGAAACGAAAGATCGGGAATGTGTTCAAGTACATCGAACATCGCCACAAGCTCGAACTCTTGTTCTAGCGCGGCGTCCCAGTCCAGAAAGGGAATTTGACTGGGAAGTGGATGACGCACGATGTCGCAGCCAAAGCATTTTGCGACACCCGTGATGTGGGCGGCTTCGATAAAGGATCCTGTGCCATAGCCGATCTCCAGAATCGAATCTGGGATGCGACCAAGAGATCCGAGGATCCAACCCATTCGTTGGTAGCCTAGTTTGATGGTGCGATCACTGAGATCTTCGTAGTACGAAAGGTATTCCCTGTCGTACGCCATCTTCTCAAATTCGATCTGGTGAATCACACCAAATTCGTCGATCGTATAATTCTCAATCATCGACTGGGTCGGCTCAGTTCGATTCGATCAATGTCCACGGCCTCGTCAGTCGCGGCGAAATCGTTCAGCACACTCAGTCGCAAGAATTTTGCCATCCGGCCGGGCGCAATCTTGCCGGAACCACGATTCACAAATGCGTCGCTCGCGGCGTTTCGCGAGCGGATGCGATAGACGCCCGAGTCGGCATCCAATTCGAGCTGAAGGACGATGGGGTGATCGAGGTTTCTGGTGGGCGAGAGGACGAACGGTTCGATCGCCGTCCCGCCGCCCAACGCTTCACCGCGAAGTGTGATCTGGTCCTGATCGTTCCGACCGAAAATCATCCGCGCCGTCACCTCTGGCTTTCCACGGTCATTCGTCAAACCAATTCGTACCTCTTCGTTTCGTTTGACACCCGCAAACCGCGCCCGGTCAATCTTGACTTCCACGGTAACCTTTGACTCAGCGCGATCGAGCGGAACGTATGCTTCGAAGGGCGGTTCGGGAGCATTCCGACGGACTCGCAACAGGTCGCCTCGCGTGATCACGGTGCCGGCCACCGGGTTCGACCAATTCGCCTCCAGTGATCCGGAATGAAGGGAGTTCGAAAGCTCCGTGCCTACAGGTTCGTCGAAGTCCCAGCGGGCAAGTGATTTTCGCTGCAGTCCGGCGGGACGACCGCCACGTCGATAGTCGGCGACACCGGTAAGCACACCGGTCTGAGGATCGACGGCGATCGAGTGTGCCGATCCCTGCGCGTCTCGGTTACCAACAAGATGCCCCATGGCGGCAAGCGATTCTGCAACCTGTGCATGGGGCGCTTCGCCTAGGTCTTCCAGATCGAGTCGATCGGGAAACCATTGATGGTGCATGCGAGCGGCAGCGACGGCCTCTGCAGCACTTTGTTGAAATTCCGTGACTCCCAGGACGATGCCAAGAACGGTGTTGACAATGGTTCGTCCGCCCGGACTGCCAGCGACAAGGAAAAGCCGCCCATTCTTTTCGACGATCGTTGGCGACTGCGAGCTCAACATTCTTTTACCAGGAGCAACCAGATTTGCAGCGGTTCCGATCCTACCGGCTCGATTGGTGATTCCAGGGAACCAATTGA
Source organism: Rubripirellula sp. (assembly GCA_051010815.1). GTDB lineage: Bacteria > Planctomycetota > Planctomycetia > Pirellulales > Pirellulaceae > Rubripirellula. Next base: position 18,681 of record JBPCVD010000230.1, on the reverse strand, counting down.
AGTCACCCATTTCATTGTTCAAGACAAATCCAGCGCCGCGTACGACGATTCGGGATCCCCAAGTCGCCTCCAACGTGTACGTGTTGCTCACCGCCATTCCGTCTCCATCAACGACCGAGAAGTGAGTGGTGTCGGGACTTTCGTCGGTCAATTCGATCTCTGGTGCGACCTGCTCGCTGGGCGTTGCGTGCCCCAGGTCGATGGAGTCGGCGATTTGCTTTGCGTAACGTTTGCTGGTCAGTCGATCCGGGATTTTGGTAAAGGCGGGGTCCCCAAGGAATCGGGCTCGATCCGCGAACACGCGTCGACAGGTTTCCGCGATCAAATGAATGTTCCGCGGGTCGTAACGATCTCGCTTTGCCAGGTCGAAGTTCTCGAGGATGTTCAAAGCCTCGATGATGCAGGTGCCGCCTGATGAGGGAGGTGGCGCCCCAAGAATGGTAAAGCCGCGAAACGTTCCTTTCATCGCTGGCCGAACTATTGCCTGATAGCGGCGTAGGTCTTCCATGCTGATCAACCCGTCGCCGCGTTTCATTTCTTCGACCAACTGCTCTGCGATCGCTCCGGTGTAAAACGCATCGGGACCTTGGCCAGCGATTTCGGCCAACGTGCGGGAGAGGTCCGGCAACACCAATTGATCGCCGGCGACCCAGCGACTGCCGTCCGGCTTGCCGTAGACACGTCTGAGTTCAGCATATGTTTCACCGACACGAACTGCGTCTACCTCGAGGATGGAATTCAAAGAAGTCGCAAGCGGCCGATCGACGGGAACACCTTTGGCGGCTAGCCGACTGGCCGGCATGACTAAGTCACGCCATGAAAGGGTTCCAAAACGTTCGTGCGCTTTTTGCATTCCCCGGACGGTTCCGGGAACACCGACCGCTTTCTGTGTGTAGGTCGAATCGGACTTCACGAACGAAGTCACGTGCATCGCCAATGGAGCCGTTTCGCGGTAGTCCACACAAACTGGTGTTTGGCCGTCGGAGGGGCGGACAAGCATGAAGCCACCGCCGCCGATGTTTCCAGCATCGGGCCATGAGACCGCCAATGCGAAGGCAGTGGCGATCGCCGCGTCCACCGCGTTGCCTCCTTTGGCAAGCATGTCACGGCCAATTCGACTGGCAACGGCCGAATCGCTAACGACCATACCGCCATCGGCTTGGTCCACATGGACCGACTCATCCGCCAGCGAATTCCCGAAATTCAGCGTTAGGATGGCGAGCAGGCAGGCAAGTCTTGTCATGGCGATCAATCGTTCTTCAACATTCCATTGTGGGTCGCAGCGCGTCGTGCATTCGGCCCGAATGCGTGTCGCGCAACTCAAGGCAACACACACGCCTAGTTTAGAGCAACGCGACAGCGTGATTTGGCTTTCGGCAACGTTTCGCGATGAGTTGCCGTGGGCCCACCGTCATGTCGTGGCAGAGGAGAGCGAAGCCTGCTCGCTTAGCGCCCCGGCAGAATAGGGGTAACGAAGCCGACGCAGCCCGAATACACCCTGCCCTTGGAGCGGTGGCCGAGCTCGACGCGTTTCGCAATTCACGTCGGACGCCCCCGGGCTTTCGGTGGCGTGGAAAAAAGTGAAGGTCTCACCCCGCCCCATTTTCTACCGGCAATGTTACGATCTGACGGGTTTCGGAATGGTGAAGCCCGCCGTTCGGTCAGTCATTCAGCGAATTAGAGAGAAGAGCGTGACCCTTCAATCCCCGAAGATCATTTACACACACACCGATGAAGCTCCCGCTTTGGCGACACAGTCGTTGTTGCCAATCATTCGCGCCTTTGCCAGTGCTGCGGGGATCGACGTGGAAACCAAGGACATCTCGTTGGCTGGCCGGATTCTGGCCAACTTTCCGGAGGGTTTGACTGAGAGCCAACGACAGTCTGACGCTTTGACCGAGCTTGGCGCGCTCGCGAAGACACCGGAGGCGAACATCATCAAGCTTCCGAATATCAGTGCCTCGATTCCTCAACTTGTCGCAGCCATCACGGAGTTACAGGAGCACGGCTTCGCGGTCCCCGACTTTCCAGAGGAGCCAAAGACGGAGTCGGAAAAAGAGATTCGCTCGAAGTACGCCAAGGTCTTGGGCAGCGCGGTCAATCCAGTTTTGCGCGAGGGGAATTCTGATCGGCGCGTCGCCGGCCCGGTGAAAGAGTACGCTCGCAAGCACCCGCATTCGATGGGCGCGTGGTCGGCTGATTCCAAGTCGCATGTCGCCCACATGAGTGGTGGGGATTTCTTTGGAAGCGAACAATCGTATGTGATGCCGGCCGAAGGCAGCGTACGGATCGAGTTGGAGGCAGGCGATGGTACGAAGACAGTACTCAAGGATGGATTGAGTCTGCAATCGGGCGAGATCATTGACGCGTCCGTGATGAGTCGAACGGCACTGAGGCAATTCTTGGCCGAGGCGATTGAGGATGCGAAGGCCAACGATGTGCTGCTGTCGCTGCACTTGAAGGCCACCATGATGAAGGTTTCCGACCCGATCATCTTTGGTCACGCTGTGAACGTCTTTTATGAGGACGTCTTTGCGAAGTACGCAGATCTGTTCGATCAGCTTGGAATTGAAGCGTGCAATGGAATGGGGGACGTCTACGCAAAGATCTCCTCACTACCGGAAGATCAACAGCAGGCGATCAAGGACGATATCGATGCCGTCTACTCGAATCGACCGCGATTGGCGATGGTCGATTCGGACAAGGGGATCACGAATCTCCATGTGCCCAGCGACATCATCATCGACGCTTCCATGCCAGCGGCGATTCGAGCATCGGGAAAGATGTGGGGTCCGGACGGGAAGCTCGACGACACCAAGGCGATCATTCCCGATCGCTGCTACGCCGGGATTTATCAAGCGACGATCGAATTCTGCAAGCAGAACGGCGCGTTCGATGTCACGACGATGGGAAGTGTTTCCAATGTTGGATTGATGGCACAAAAGGCCGAAGAGTATGGCTCGCATGACAAGACATTCGAGTTGCCCTCGGACGGCACGGTCCGAGTCATCGATGACCAGGGACAGGTCTTGATGGAGCACTTCGTGCAAGCAGGCGATATCTGGAGGATGTGTCAGACCAAAGACGCGCCCATTCGGGATTGGATTCGGCTGGCAGTTTCGCGAGCAAGAGCCACGGGGGCCGCCGCTGTGTTCTGGTTGAACGAGGAACGCGCTCACGACGCGAACTTGATCGCCAAGGTCCAGCAGTACCTACCGAATCATGATACTGAGGGTCTGGAAATCGCCATCATGCCTCCTGTTGATGCGACAACCAATGCGTGCCAGCGCGCCAAGGAGGGGCTCGACACGATCTCCGTGACCGGCAACGTGTTGCGAGACTATTTGACGGACCTGTTTCCGATCCTTGAATTGGGAACGAGCGCGAAGATGTTGTCGATTGTTCCACTGTTGGCCGGTGGTGGACTCTTCGAGACAGGTGCCGGCGGCTCGGCTCCCAAGCATGTGCAGCAATTCTTGGAGGAAGGTCACTTGCGATGGGATTCGCTTGGCGAGTTCTTGGCGCTCGCCGTTTCCCTCGAAGATCTCGGAACCAAGCACGAGCACGGGCCGACGATGATTCTTGCGAAGACACTCGAGCAGGCGACGAGCAAACTGTTGGACAATGATCGGTCGCCCAGTCGTAAAGTGAATGAACTCGACAACCGAGGCAGTCACTACTATCTCGCAACCTACTGGGCCGAGGCGCTGGCCGCTCAAACAGAGGACACAGAGCTTCAGTCGCGCTTCACGGAGATCGCGACCATGTTGTCGGACAACGAGTCGGTCATCGTCGACGAATTAAACGCAGCTCAGGGATCCGCGGTTGATATTGGCGGCTACTATCATCCCAATCCGGCAAAGGCGGCCGGCGCGATGCGTCCCAGTGCGACGCTGAACCGAGCGCTCGAGACGCTTGTGAGTTCGTAGCAGTGTGGTTTGATCGCTGCTAACTGGTCTTCGTTGCAACACGTTCTCAACCATCGAATACGATGTTGCACCCGATTTTCGCGTGGTTTACGAAGGCCGCATGTGCCGACGTGCAAAGCACAATGGCACGCAGCAAACGATGTGCATTGGGGCAGGTGGGGTGATGCTCATCGCGTTGGGTGCGCCGTCTCGCTAACATGTTACCGACGTTCGCGGCGAACATCGCGAAACTTCGCGTTGCCGATCGAATCTTGAAAAGGCTGGCGCACGTCATCCCCTCACATCGCGGAAAGGTGCTGTATGAAACGTGCTGCCACCCTAGTTGTGTTTGTCGGAATGGTCGCGATTGGGCTGCCGTCCGAGACTCCGGCGTCGGAAATCGACTCCTGGCTCGCGGCTTCGGGATCGGTCGACATCACGCCCAAAGAATCGGTTTGGATGGCGGGTTACGCGGCTCGTGACAAGCCTTCCGAAGGAAAGATTCATGATCTCCACGCAAAGGTGCTGATCACCCAGGACGTCGCCGGCGGCCGGCTTGTGATCGTGACGGTGGACTTGATTGGAATCACGCCTGAATTGCGTGCCGGAGTTGAGAATCAGGTTCGGCAATTCGGTGTCCGACCTGAAATGCTTTTGATGAATGCCTCTCATACGCATTGTGGTCCCGAACTGCGTGGAGAACGGTTAGTTCGGTTCGGAATTGATTCCAAGTACGCTGCGATGGCACAACAGTACGTGAGGGAAACAGCGCAAAAGATTTCCGCGCTTGTCGGTGTTGTGGTGTCTCGATTGGAACCGGCGACGCTGATCTACAGTCGGGCAAGAGCTGGCTTTGCGATGAACCGCCGTTTACCGACGTCGCGCGGCGTGATCAACAGTCCCAACCCAGATGGTCCTGTCGATCATGAGGTTCCCGTATTGCGCGTCGAGAACGCGAAGGGTGAGCTGACCACGATTTTGTTCGGCTACGCCTGCCACGCGACGACGCTTAGCTTTCAGCAACTGTGTGGAGATTACCCAGGATTTGCTCAGCAATACTTGGAAGAGGCGCATCCCGGTGTGGTGGCGCTGTTTCTCAACGGTTGTTCCGCCGATCAAAACCCGTATCCCCGCCGTCGCTTGGAACTTGCGATGCAACACGGACGAGCTCTCGCGAATGGTGTGGAAACCGCGTTGGAAACCCAGCGGACGAAGCAGGTTCATGGGCCACTGCGGGTCGCCATGGATCATGTCACACTCGAGTTCGCAGCTGCCCCTTCGAGGTCGGAGTTGGAGAAAGAGGCAGCTTCGAGCAACAAATTCGCGAGGTTTCATGCCGACGCATTGCTCGCGCAGATGAACTCACAGGGTGAAATCGAGACCGAGTTCTCTTCGTTTCCGATCCAAGTTGCACAGTTCGGTGACGATCTGACCTTGGTCGCGATTTGCGGTGAGGTCGTGGTCGACTATTCAATTCGACTGAAGGCCGAACTGGCTCGCAGCCCAACGGAGACCATTTGGGTTGCCGGTTACTCGAATTACGTATTTGGCTACCTTCCTAGCTCGCGTGTCTTAACCGAAGGTGGATATGAAGGAGGCGGGGCCATGCGGTACACGACCTTTCCCGGCCCCTTTGCCCCCTCGGTCGAATCCCGTGTCGTTAGCAAAGTGAATGAACTTGCCGACCAAGTTCGATCGAACGAAACGCCCTGACTGGATGAACGCGATGGACGAGAAACAGCCAACCGGACAAAGTTCGAAATCCAAGCCGCCGCAGCTTGCGCCGGTCGACGTGCCTGCGTTTCCTTGTATTGTTTACATACGTTCGGTTGAGGGCTCAATGGTCGCGCGTGTGGCCAACCTGCCCGGGATCGAGATCCGAGGCGGCAATGAACGCGATCTGCTATCGAAGATCGTTCCGGAGTTCAAACGCCAGGTCGCAGAATGGCATCAGGCTGACGATCCCATCCCCTGGATCGAACCGGTCCCGGATCCGGAGGATGGCGAGGTGAAACGATTCATTCCAGTCCATCTGTAACTGAAATTCCTCGTCGATCTACATTCGCGATTCAGGGTCGCGACTTCGAGTCATGAAGGCAGGTTGCGATTCACAAGCGATTGCCGCGACCACTCATGACCACCCACGATTTGTTCGGGCCGGCGGAAGCGAATTTTCCAGATTTTCGTTCCCGAGTGGCGGGTCCGGGATCTTCTTTGCGGGAACTACGTGGCGGGGGTGCTGAAACTGCGCGACGACATTGTCTGAACGGGTTCCAGCCGCTGTTTCCTGACGAAGGGAGACTCACAAATCGTTTGTCGAGATATTTTTGCGATGCCTGGAAACGAGGCGTTGGCGGGAGCGGTGCGCTCCTGCAGCGGCCTGGAACAGCGGCTTGCGAACAATCTTGGAAGAATTTTGACAGAGTCGGGAACTTCTTTGAGAAACCGTTGCGGACGGTGCCCAGAAGGGTCGCGTATCTCAACACGCAAGCAACACGAAAGGAGCTTGCGATCGAGCTACCCACCTGCGAGAGCTTCCCATGTATTCCACCATCAATCAGGCTGAGATCGGTAACCCAAGTGTTTCGGATGCCCATCTAATCAACGCGGCGTTGCTGGGCGAGCAGTCCGCCTTTACATCGTTGGTCGAACGCTACAAAGAACGACTCTTTACGGCGATCCGTAGTGATGTGGGTTGTTCGGAAATCGCGGAGGACATTGTTCAGGACGCATTCATTCGTGCTTTCATGAAGCTCGATACGTTTCGCAGTGAGAGCGGTTTTTACACTTGGTTGTATCGAATCGCATTGAACTCGCGGCGCTACTACGTCCGCAACCGTCATCGATCGATGCCTTTGGAAGATGCCAGTGAACATTGTGTGCAGTCATGGTTGGAGCCAGAGAGTGGGCCCTCCGAGTTGATTGAACGGCGCGAAGAATGCGTCGCAGTGCGTTGCGCTTTGAATCGGCTGGATGATCACCATCGTGACATCCTTCTGTTGCGAGAGTTCGAGGGCTTTGACTACCGCCACATCGCGGACGCATTGCATCTGACGATGGGGACCGTCCGTAGCCGACTCAGTCGGGCGCGAGCACAACTTCGTAAAGAGCTGACCGGTTACTGGGCGGCCAAGCCGAAGGATCCCAAGCCGCGGCTTCGCAACGAGGACTGGGACGAGCAGCCGCTTTCGATGTTGGCGTAGCGTCGCCCCGGTAGAACGATTCGCCCCTGACCAGGCGTCGGGGCGAGATGTCGAGCATGGCTCTTCCCGTTCCCATGCATGCTCTCTGAACACGACATCAAGCAGCGATTGACTCCCTGTGTGTCGTCTCGCCACGGGGATCGCATTTTGCGGCGATTCGATGGTTGCCGACCTTCGCCTCTTTGAGGAGACCATGACGCGACCAGCAGGATTCGCCCCGTGTCTCTGAGACGTCGATTCTTCCGTTAGCAGCCCCTGTCGGGTCGTGGCTGACAAATCCAGCACCAAACTGGTCCAAACCGGCCGATTTCCCTTTGTTTGCGGGAAAACCTGCTTGTCCATGACTATAACGTGGAGAGTCTAGTCAAAGATGGGCGGTCGTCGCCTGTCTGTATCAGAATCTGGAGTTGCATCATGAGTACCACTGAGACCAAAGAAATTCAAAATGCCGTCGAGGAAATTCGCGAGCACGAACTGGCCCGATTGAGCAAGGATTGGTGGGCATTCCTGATCATGGGCGTCTTGCTAGTGATCGCTGGCACCGCTTCGATCGCATACCCCTGGTTCTCCTCCCTCGGCGTCGTGATCTTTCTGGGTGCGATTTTGATCGTCAGCGGCGTCGCGACAATCATCAGCGCGTTCTGGGCCGGAAAGTGGAGCGCGTTCATGATGCACATTCTGATTGGACTGTTGTACGTCGTGGCGGGCTTTGTCATTACTGACGCCCCGCTCACCTCGATTGCACTGCTGACGCTAATGTTGGCTGGTTTCTTTGTGATTGCGGGTGGATTCCGAATCGTGACAGCATTGGTTGAGAAGTATCCCCAATGGGGTTGGTCGTTGGTCAACGGTATCGTGACCTTGCTGTTGGGCCTGATTATCTTCCGCGCTTTCCGTCAGTTGCCCGAGGAGCCAGAACGTGTATTCTGGATCATCGGATTGCTCGTTGGTTTGGAGCTTCTGTTCAATGGCTGGACGTGGATCATGTTGTCGTTCGCCATCAAGAAACTCCCCGAATCAGATGGAAATCCGTCCTAGTGTCGGATCGGTAAGGATTGACTGAACGCAAGACCCCGGCCAACTCACCGCACGCCCGAAGTGGATTGACGCTTCGGTGCGGTGTGGTGTGTCGAGGTCGAAATGCGGCGTCGCGAAAGAACCCAAGGTTGGGCATGGCCAAGTCGATACAACTGCGCCGGACAGCATGCGACCCGTGTTTGCAAGCGCCACACGATCGCTGTACGGATGGCTTTCGAACCCGACGTCCTCTGACAGCGGCATTCATCGATCGGGCAACCCGAACGTTGCTTTTCAGCATCACGCTCGTGGTCACTCTTTCTGGCCCGCTTGCCATCGCTCAGGTAGCCGATTCCAAGCCGTCCAAGGACGTCGCTAGCGATCCACAGGACTCCGTCGAACCGGCGGAGGATGGATCGACTTCGAGTGACGCGCCCGCAGAAGCGTCCGGCGACGCGACCCCTGCGCCGGTCGGAAGCAATGACGTTCCGAAAATCACGCTCGCGGAGGTGGAGAAGGATTGGGCCTCGGTCGAGTCCAACTCAAGTATTGACGATGCGGTCAAAGAGTTGCTTCGCCCAATTTACAAGCAGGCGATGGATGCGCTGAAGCAAGGCGAGACGTATCGACGTCGAACGACGGAATATCGTGAGTCTATCGACGCCGCGCCGAGAACGACGGCAAGTCTGCGAGCGAAGTTAGATGCGTTGCCCTCACTTGAGAAGGCGAGCCAAGTCGATCCAAGCTTGGATCCGGAAGAATTGCAGAAGGATGTCGCAGCGCGAAAGTCTCAACTGGCAGACCTTCGAGGCAAACTTGAGGAAGCCTCCAGTGAGGTGTCACGGGGCGAAGGACGTGCAAATGAAGTCACCGCTCGAGTTGCCAAAATCGGGCCGGCGTTGTCTGCGTTGCAAGCGCGTCTTGCCAGTCCTGAAATGACGCCAGATCCATCGTCACCGCGACGTGTCGCCGAGCGTCTGTTACTGATCTCGAAGGAGTCAGAACTGATCGCTGAGCAGGCGATGTTGAAAGAGGAGCGGGCGAGTCAATTCGTCCGAAAAGAGCTTGCCGCGGCTCGAGAGAACCTTCTGACGCGACAGGTCGAAAATGACAGTGCTGCTTTTGACGCTTTGGACGCGAAGCGTCTTGAGGGGTTACGGAATGAGTCGAACCAGATCGCGTCGACCATTCAGAGTGCGAAGGCGAATTTGCCGAAGGACGATCGCTCCGTCAATCGACTGGTCGAAGGTGTCGAAGCGTTGGCGGACGAGTTTCGACAGGTCGTCAATCAATCAAAGCAGGTGTCTGTGGCTCATACGGACGCCTCGCAGAGACTGAGTCACCTCGATCGGGAATATGAAAAGATACAGAGTGAGCTGAAATTGGATGCCGGTGGCGGGATGGCTCAGGTGCTGTTCGATCTGCAGGACCAATTACTGAACCCTGCGGAGTATGCGGTCGATGCTACGAAGGGATTGCCGAAGCTTGACGAGACGCGGATTCGATATCTTCGCATCCAACGCGAGATTCGCGGTCAGGACGATGTCGTCGCCGAATTCAGTGAATACGATTCTCGACCGCTGGATCAAATGTTAGAGGAGCGTCTCGGAATCTTGACGAAGCTGGCGGAGCAATACCGCATCTTGTTGCCAGCCCTCATGGAACTGAATCTCACGAATGACCAGTTTCTGCAACGCGCCGAGAGTGTGCGTGGCTTCATTACTCAGCAGCTGTTTTGGGTCAGAAGTTCCTCGCCGGTGAGTGCCGAGACGTTTCAGGAAATTCCTGCCGGTCTTTCCTGGTTATTCAGTTCCGCCCATTGGACGGAATTCTCGGATTGCCTGGTCGAGATCTTCGTTCGCAAGCCAGTGCAATGTCTGTTGTTGTTCTTGTCGGTGGCGGGTCTCTGTTTTATCCGTCCTTGGCTCGTCTCGGTGTTGGAGAAAGCGGGGTTGGCGACTCGAAGAGTCTCGACTGATCGTTACTCTCTGACTTGGCAGGCGTTAGTGGTAACGCTGCTTCTGGCGTTACCGATCCCGATGGTCCTCTTCTTTCTTTCTTGGGCGATTCAACAGGCGCCGGACCAGAGTGCCTGGTTGCGAGGGCTCGGGAGTGGCTTGCAAGACGTTGGTTGGGTCTCGGTTTTTCTGGAGTTTTTAGGTGCGGCTTGTCGCCCTGGCGGTCTTGGGACGGCGCATTTTGGACGCAGGCCAGCGACGCTAAAACTGATTCGAAAAACCACCTTTCGATTTGGTTTGATCTACGTCCCCGCGCATTTGCTGGTCGCCAGCACTCTGTACGGGGACGCGTCACAGTTCTCTGACAGCGTGGGACGCTTCGTCTTCATTCTGGCCCACATCGGTGTTGCGGCTTTGATCTGGCGGTTGTTTGGATCGAGGCATGGGATCTTGGCGGCTTTGGCGGAGAGGTTTCCCAATAACCCGCTTCCACGTTTCCGCCCCACGTGCATGGCAATTGTGATGTCGTGCCCGATCGCATTGATGACGCTGGCCTGGCGTGGGTACGTGATCACGGCAATCGAACTTAGCCTCGGTGCGATTGCCACTCTCGCAATCCTCAGCTTTGTTGAAGTCGCCTACTTGATGGTGCTGCGGTGGTTTGCGTTGAAACGCCGAAAACTGGCGCTGGCCGAGCGAATCGAAAGCTGGCGAGCACGCCAGGAGCTAAGTGGTGAAGAGGATTCAACGTCGGCGGAAGAAGTCGTTGATGTGGATCAGGAAGAGGACCAGGGGCTTGATCTGGACGCGATCAGCGAACAGACCCGACGTCTGCTGCAATTCCTCTTTGCGCTGGCTGCATTTGTCATGGTCGTCGTGTTTTGGTCTGGCACCATTCCCTTGATCTCAGTGTTGGAGACAATTCAAGTTCCGCTGCCGGGCGGCTTGAACATGTTGGAAGTCTGTCAGTCTGTGATGATCATTGCGGTGACCACAATCGCGGTCAAAAACCTACCCGGTTTGTTGGAGCTGTCTGTTCTGCGGGCAACCTCGATCGAGGCCGGCACGCGATATGCGATTGTTACGCTCTGCCGATATGCCTTGATGGCGATTGGATTCCTGGCGCTCGCGAACGTACTGGACATCGATTGGAGCAAGTTCGGCTGGATCGCTGCCGCGCTTAGTGTCGGACTTGGGTTTGGGATGCAGGAGGTGGTTACCAATTTCGTTTGTGGGATCATTTTGTTGTTCGAGCGGCCTGTTCGGGTTGGCGATGTCGTGACCGTAGAAGGCACGACTGGAACCGTGACGCGGATTCGCATGCGAGCCACGACGATTACCAATTGGGACCGACAGGAATTCGTCGTGCCAAACAAGAATCTGATCACCAACACAATTTTGAACTGGACGTTGACAGCGACGACCAGCCGTATCGTGATCAATGTGGGCGCCGCTTATGGAACGGATACGGATCGAGCACGCCAGATCCTGGTGGAGGTGGCGCAGGACCATCCTGTCGTGCTGGATGATCCTCAGCCGATCGCGACCTTCGAAGAATTCGCTGATAGCTCGCTGACGCTCTGCCTGCGGGCATATGTGCCCGATCTCGGCAGTCGATTGACGACGATTACTGAGTTGCATACTGAAATCGATAAACGTTTCAGTGCGGAAGGGATCGAGATCGCTTTCCCGCAACAAGATCTGCATCTGCGAAATGGATTTCGCTGCGAACAATGCGGTGGCGTCAGTGCAACGTCGTCAATCGACCAGCATTGACGCGGATGCGTGGAAGTTTGGGGTTGCGGACAACCGTGCTAAACTAGGATTGGCCAACGCGGGTCTTCGGTGACCGCTGATTGCCCTTCACGGTTGCCGAAACGAAGCCTGATCATTCATTTACCGCATGAGCCAAGCCAATTCTCAATCGTTGCTGAAGGGAACCGTATTGACGACGGGGATGTTGGCGGGCCGTCGTTTGTGGCTCGGACCTGCGCTGACCGCACTTGTCGTCACGGTCGTCGGCTGGTGGACGTATCGAGTCGTCGAGCGAAGCGTCAAGTCGAATCTTGCGATTCAGTTGAACACGCTCTTGGACGCCGATGTTGCCGCCATGAAGTTTTGGCTCGGCGAACAAGAAATGGATGCGGATCGTTTCGCTGGCGATCCGTTGGTGCGAAATAGCGTGGAGCAGTTGATCGACGTTGCGCGTCATCCGGAGTCGGAATCGATAGCGGCTGAATTGATGATCTCGCCCGCTATGAAAACCCTGCGTGCACGTTTGTCTGATTGGCCGGACGGGTTTGTCATTGTCGATGACCAGATCTGCGTGATCGCTCGCGATCAGGATACCGGGTTAGGTGCGCAGGATGCGGTCGAAGAGTATCGCGCGATCCTTGCGCCTGTGTTTCGGGGCGAGACCATTCTGATTCCCCCAATGCGCAGCTTGATCGCGATCAAGGACAGTCAGGGTATACCGCAGCCTGGCGTGCCGATCATGTTCATCGTCGCGCCGATCTACGATGACAACGACAAACCCATTGCTGCGCTCTGTCTTCGGAGTCGCCCTGAGGGCAAGTTCACGGAGATCCTTGGCTATACGGGAGAGACGTATGCGTTCAACTCGAGCGGCGTCATGATCACGAATAGTCGCTTCGATGACGAGCTAAAACGCATTGGGCTGCTGTCGGACAATACGACGACGCAATCAATTCTGAGGGTGCGGATCCGCGACCCCGGCGTCAATATGGTCTCGGGCGGCAGACCCACGCTCCGTCGACCCGACCAACCGCTGACAGCCATGGCGTCGCAAGCGATCAATGGCTTTGATGGCGTCGACGTCGACGGCTATCGCGACTATCGCGGCGTACCAGTTGTGGGTGCTTGGAAGTGGTTGCCCGAATACAACATTGGCGTTGCGACCGAAGTCGATGTGGCCGAGGCGTTCCGCCCGCTATACGCGTTGCGAACCGCTTTCTCAGTTTTGGCTGGATTATTGATGGCGACCACGGCTGGCTTGTTCGGGTTAACGGCCTACGCATCCAAAATGGCAATGAAGGCCGAGCACGCTGCGATTCATGCGAAACGTATGGGGCAATACGCGTTGGACGAAAAAATTGGCTCGGGTGCGATGGGAGAGGTCTATCGCGCCCACCATGACATGCTTCATCGTCCAACGGCGGTGAAGTTGTTGCATGTGGAAAAGACGAATGAGCATGCGATCGCAAGATTCGAGCGTGAAGTGCAACTGACGAGTCAATTGACGCACCCCAACACGATTGCGATTTACGATTATGGTCGCACAGAGGATGGAGTTTTCTACTACGCGATGGAATATTTGGAAGGCATTACGCTGGAGGAAATGATTTCTCGCTTTGGCCCGATGCCCGAGTCACGCGTGATTTACATTCTGCAACAGTTGTGTGGTTCCCTGTCCGAAGCCCACGCATTGGATTTGATTCACCGCGATATCAAGCCGGCCAATATCATGCTCACACGTCGCGGTGGAATGTGGGACTTTGTCAAACTGCTGGACTTCGGTTTGGTCAAGCCACAGGACGCCGGGAACACGTCAACACAGGTCGGTGCGCTCACGGGCACACCACTTTATCTTTCCCCCGAGGCAATCCAGCACGAAACGTTGGACGCCCGAAGTGATCTCTATGCTGTCGGTGCCGTCGGCTACTTCATGCTCACGGGGGAAACAGTATTCACCGGACCAAGTCTGATCGCCTTGTGCGCGCAGCATGTTCAGGCGAAACCGAAACCACCATCGGAACGACTTGGCAATGCGATCGATGAGGATCTTGAGCAGATCCTACTGAATTGCCTTTCCAAGAAGCCAGAAGATCGACCCGCTCGCGCTGAAGCATTGAACCAACAGTTATCGAATTGTCGCGCAGCGAAGGATTGGTCGGAAGTCGATGCGACCCGGTGGTGGGAGACGCATTTGAAGAGTCTCACCGGTGTCGCATTTATCTCGAATGCAAGCGGCAGAATGGATGCTTCGCAATCGAAGACGAATCCGAGCATTGGCGAGACCATCGTCACTCGCTCGAGCAGTCCCTGATTGCAGAGTTCCGCTTGAATCCTCTCGTCACTCGACACACAAGTCCAGACGCTTGATTACTTACAACCTTGTCAATCCAACCACGGTCACGTGGGTCATCCATTCGATCTTGGCGATCACTCTGACGGTTCGAGTGATCATGAAGCGTCCGAGCACGGGGGTCGCTCTTGCCTGGTTGCTGGTGATCAACGCGATTCCAATCCTTGGTGCCCTTACCTATCTACTGATCGGCGAGCGTCGGATCAGCCCGAATCGCGTTCACGGGATCGCTAAGCTTCGCAATGACTATCGCGGCATCATCGATGATGCGGTCGACAAAGGATTGATCGATGTGGACTGGTCGCGTCACAGCGAGGCGGCACGCAACATGAGTCGCTTGGGCTGGAATCTGGTCGGCAGTCCGACGGTCGCGGGCAGCAGCTTTCAACTCTTTGATGAAACCCCCGAGATGTTGCGCTCGATTGTTCGCGACGTCGACGGGGCAACGACCAGCGTGTTGATGGAGTTCTACATTTGGAACAAGGGTGGACTTGCGGACGATGTGTTGGAGGCTTTCGAACGCGCCTCCCAGCGAGGTGTTCATTGCTGTCTGTTAGTGGACGCGGTCGGTGCCAGGCCTTGGTGGAAAACCTCTCAGCCCAAACGTTTGCGAGACGCGGGAGTCGAAGTGAGACCGGCATTGCCCGTCGGGCTGTTCCGCACGCTGGTAGGTCGAACGGATTTGCGACTGCATCGAAAGATCATTGTCGTCGATAGTGCGATCGCCTGGACCGGCAGCATGAACCTTGTTGATCCGCGTTTCTTCAAGCAGGACAGCGGCGTTGGCGAGTGGGTGGACGCCATGGTGCGGCTGGAGGGTGCGGTGGTAGCTCCGCTTGCTGCGACATTGATCGGCGACTGGATCTTGGAAGGCTCGGACACGCTGGCCGACATGATCAAACGTCACCAGCTGCACATGGTTGATCCCAATGGCAGCGCTGACATCCAGGTGATTCCGTCCGGGCCGGGTGAAACGAGCGATGGTCTGCTGCAAATGATTCTGACGATGATCAATGGCGCACGTCACGAACTTGTTTTGACGACTCCCTACCTGGTACCAGATGAATCGCTGTTGCGCGCCATACGGGGAGCATCGGCGAGGGGTGTGCATGTGCGCGTGATCGTTCCGGAAAAGGTCGATTCCTTCTTAACGCGGTATGCAAGTCGGTCTTACTACGACGACTTGCTCGACAACGGCGTTGAGATCTACCTGTACCGAGACGGACTGTTGCACACGAAATCGATTTTTGTGGATGGCAAGGTTTCGATGTTCGGGACGGTGAATTTGGACATGCGTAGTCTGTGGTTGAATTATGAAGTCGCGTTGTTTTTGTACGACCCTGGCTTCGCGGCAGAACTACGCAAGCTCCAACAGTCGTATCTGGATGAGTCGGATCAGCTCGATAAATCGGAATGGGAAAATCGATCTTTTGGGAATCGATTTCTCGAAAACACGCTTCGGCTCGTGGGGCCTCTGCTGTAAAGACTTGATTCGATACAACGATATCGAAAAGCCGGTCTTCTCTAGTGGTGGATGCTGAGGTATTGCCTGCGTCAATCGGTGACCCATTTCGACGACGCTTGCCGACGCTTGCCGACGCTTGCCGACGCTTGCCGGCGATGTGCACTCGGGCGACACGATTCTTTGAGGGCCCGGGCAACGCGCATGCCCTTGCTGTTCCCGAGAGGCGATCTTGGTAAGGTTGTCGCCGTGACCTCACGCTTGAACTTTAGGAACTGGAATCATGGTGCTGCACGACAAAGAGTCTGTTCGCGATCAACTGGATGATGATGTCTATGCCTCGTCCGACCTGTCTGTGAGCATGCCGAAGTATCGGTTCCCGACGCAGGAGGAAAGCCCACGAAATGCCTACTCAGTCGTGCATGACGAACTCATGCTGGATGGCAATTCCCGGCAAAATTTGGCCACGTTTTGCCAGACCTGGCTCGAGCCGGAAGTCCATCAATTGATGGATGAGTGCATTGACAAAAACATGATCGACAAGGACGAGTATCCGCAAACTGCAGAGATCGAGGCGCGATGCGTCCATATGCTTGGCGATCTCTGGAATTCACCGACAGAGGAAAATACGCTGGGTTGCTCGACCAATGGCTCTAGCGAAGCTGCCATGTTGGGTGGGATGGCGATGAAACGACGATGGGAGGCTCGGCGAAAAGCTGCCGGAAAACCAATCGATCGACCAAATCTGATCACGGGGCCTGTACAGGTTTGTTGGCACAAGTTCGCCAGGTATTGGGACATTGAACTCCGCGAAATTCCGATGGAACAGGATCGATTGCTGATGTCTCCCGAGGAAGTCATCAAGCGATGTGACGAGCATACGATTGGCGTCGTGCCGACGCTCGGTGTGACTTTTACGTGTCAGTACGAACCGGTCAAAGCTGTTGCCGAAGCGCTGGATCAATTTCAGACGCAAACTGGGTTGGATATTCCGATTCATGTCGATGCAGCGAGCGGAGGATTCTTGGCTCCGTTTTGTGCGCCCGATCTGGAGTGGGATTTTCGCTTGCCGAGAGTCTGTTCGATCAACGCTTCGGGGCACAAGTTCGGGTTGTCACCATTGGGAGTCGGATGGGTGATTTGGCGACGGGCAGAAGATTTGCCGGAAGACCTCGTGTTCTGGGTGAACTACCTGGGCGGAAACATGCGCGATCTTGCGTTGAACTTTTCGCGTCCCGGCGGGCAGGTCGTGTGTCAGTACTACAACTTTCTCAGATTGGGGAAAGATGGGTATCGGAAGATTCACTCGGCTTGTTACGACGTCGCCCGGTCCATCGCCGAACAGATCGCTTTGCTGGGACCCTTCGAAGTCCTCTATGGGGGCGAGATGGATGCTGGGATTCCCGCACTGTGTTGGAGAATCAAAGATGGGGTTGATCCGGGATTCAGCCTCTACGATTTAGCTGATCGCCTCCGAACGCGAGGATGGCAGGTCCCCGCCTACTCGCTGCCGGCTAACCGACAGGATCTGGTGATCCAGCGGATTCTCGTGCGACATGGTGTGAGTCGGGATTTGGGTTCTATCCTGCTCAAGGACATTCGCGAAGCGATCGAGTACTTTCATAAACACCCCATCAAGAATCCGCTCACCGCAGAAGAGGCTTCCGGTTTCTCCCATTGATCCTTCTTCTGCGATCTCCGATGCGATTCCATCTCTTGTGACCACACGCGTACCTTGGCGAATCTCACCAACAATCCCGTCACAACTTGCCTCGAGCAACAAGGTCCGCCTCCATTCATCACGCGCCGCGTGCATCAATTGCACGACGGTGCGCAGAGGGTATGGAGTTCGCGTCACCACCGAAAACGTTTGGCGGTACCAGAATCGGAAAGCACGCGAAACCTCGGTTGGGTGTGCAGGCATGGATGGTGGTTGCCCGCGGAGCTGAATTGGTGGATCGGAATCATCTTTTCAGTCGGCGCGTCTCTGTTCGTCATTGGTAGCCTGCTAACGCTTAGTCCCGCCGTTCAACGCGCACTACCGCTCAACCCCGGCGCAACGTTCTTTGCGGGATCGATCCCCTTCACGATCGCTGCCTATCTTCAGCTCTATCAAGCTGCCAATACGCCTCCCCTTCCCGATGCTGTAGGTCAGGATGCGTCTAGCACAAGTCTGATCGGATGGCGCCCGGCTGATATCGGCTGGTGGAGTTGTCTATTGCAGTGGATTGGAACGCTGCTGTTCAATTTGAATACGTTCAACGGGATGAATTCGAGTCTCACTTGGGTTCAGCAGGATCTTTGGATCTGGGCTCCAAACATGATTGGATCCATTTTGTTCATGGTCTCGGGCTACATGGCATTCGCGGAAACCTGCCATCGCTATTTTCGTTGGCAACCGAACAGTGTGTCATGGTGGGTGGTGGCATTGAATCTGGCGGGATGTTTCGGATTCTTAGTGTCCGCGTGCCTGGCCGTCGTTCTCTCGGATGCTGACTCCTCGTTTCGCATGCAACTTTCGGTTCTGTTTACGTTGCAAGGTGCTATCGGGTTTCTGCTTGGCTCGCTTGCGATGTTACCGGAAGCTGCCCTGAAGGAATCAACCACAGTCTTGTCCGACCCCGACGATGGCAGTCACGTTTCGTGACGTGTCGTTGGTGCGTAGGATAGTCGCTGGCGGACCGTTTCTGATTGATACGTTTGTGGAAAGAAAACGATGCAGAGTGAATCGATGTTGCCAGCGACCTGGGACGTTCCACAAGTTTTTCGGGATCGCCTCGGAAGTCACGTTGGGCGTCAACGTGCCATGGTCGCGGACGATCATCTGCTGCTCGTGCTGCACGTGCCGCCCAAGCCTGATCAGGACGAGCGTCGGGGACGGTTCTTCTGGCTCAAGCCGGATGGGAACTGGACCAGCGATCAACTCGGGTCAGGCCCGGCCGCGATGAAGAAGCACCTCGATGCATCCGATAAGCAGCTCGAGGAGTTGGAGAAGATGGAAGAACAGACGGAAAATTCACTCGCGCAT
>JBPCVD010000229.1:0-7829 GCA_051010815.1 Rubripirellula sp. | reverse complement strand
GATGTCAAGCGACAGATCAACGCCGTTGGGTTGAATCGCACGGCGACGTCCGAGTTTGACGGTAACCAGACGTTCGTCTACCTCGAGCAAGGTACTCTGATCGATCAACAAACGTGGGCTTGGATGCCGCATGTCTCATTGCAATACATCCAAATCGAGCAGGACGACTTTATCGAAACAGGTGCGGATTCGGTCAACTTGGTTGGACAATCCATCGACGCGGATTCGCTTCGCGGGACGCTTGGAATCTCGCTCGAGCAAACGGCTCCCATCAGTGGAGGTATCGCGACCACACGCCTGCGAACGGGTTGGGTTCACGAGTACCTCGATGCGGAACAGCGATTCGATTCACGATACGTCAGTGCCACGGACTCTGTTTCTATGCTCGGAAACGATGGTGGTCGCGATTGGTGCGTCGTCAGTGCTAGCACTCGTCTCAATCTAGGGCATCATTGGTCTCTGCTAGGAAACTATCAGGGGCAGTTCAATGGGCGGCAGGCGTTCAACACCGGTGCGGGCGGCATCGAATTGCAGTGGTGATCCGTTTCACGACCGGGAAACATGGGGATGCCTCATTGCAGGATTCGTCGCTCAGTCTCGGTAAGCATTCCACCTATGCGCGACAAAGTCATCGGGTCCAAACCATGCGTGGTCGTTTGCCGTTGTGGTGGACACGTGACTTTTCGTACGGTCCCGAAAAATGGACCGATTCTCTTGCTCGAACTCTTCGTTTCGAGCATGACGAATCGCATCACGTTGGAATTGCAAGCGAGGCACGGATGCACGCCGCAGGTTATCGATCAACGGTTCTAGTACTGATTGCGACCCTCACACTCACTCTTGGGTGTCGGGGGTCTCGTTCCTTTGAACGCTATGTGCAAGTCACCAAAGGAGACGACGCCAATCTGCCGGAAATTCCTGCGCCCGGACAGCGTTTGACGACGGCGAAACCACGTAGTGCGAACGACACTCGCAATGCAATGACTGCCGAGCTCAACGATGATTCGCCGCACGTGACTCGGACCGCTTCGCAGAAGACACCGACCAAAACCAAGGCGACGGAGGCAAGGCAGGCAAGCACAAAGATGCCATCCTCCGACTCAGCGAAAAATCCTGCCGCCAAATCGAGCGCTCAGACTGCGGACAAGATTGCCAAAGAGACACCGAAAGAGGGTGACAAGGCTGCTCTGCTTGCTGAGGTTGATCGCGATCAGCTGATGGAAGCATTTAGCGACTATCCACCGGAAGTTCAGCGAGAGGCGCTCCGTCGCCTCGTCGCGGCAACAAATCCGGCCGCCGATCAGACGTCGCAGCCCAATGACCCGCAGCAACAGCTTGCGAAGTCGATGCAGAACTTACCGAAACTTCCGGCCGCCAAAAATAGGACTCCGGACACACCTCCGACGCGGATCGCAACCTCGGGCGAAGCGCAATCCAAAAAGCCGTCGGCAGCCATGGCGTCCATTAGCGACGTGCCATCGAAAGACGAATCTGTATCAGGTGGACTGCCCGATTCCGACAATCTCGTCACGACGGAAGTGGAATCGGCATCCGCGCAGCCCTCGAACGTGAGTGCGAAGCCTGACTCAAAAACATTGGAACAGACGACGGACCAAGAAGGCACAGTACAGACTGTTTCTGCATCACGCTCCGACGACGACAAATCTATGATCGCCCGAGCGGCAGCGCAGTCCGATGCGAACGAAGTCTCTGGCACGACAATCGACGCTTCCGAAGCATTGGACCTTTCCCAGGACGCTTTGTTTGCCAAGTTGCTGACAGAGTTGGCAACGGCACCCCAGGGAGAATCTGAAGCGGAGAAGAACGGTCGTCTGATTCGCCTACGACACCTGATGGTATTGTCGGGTGACCCCGATGCAGCGGTCGAAAAAATTGAGGGAATGTCGGACGCGGAGCAGGAGTTTCTTCGTCACCAACTGCTTGGCCTGTGGACGATGATTGATCCGCAAGGTCACCCCGTTCCAAGTCGACGATTTACGACGGCGATTCCGCAGATCCGGGAAGCCGCCAAGTTCGCCGCAGCGGCGACTGATTCTTTGGAGGTTCGTTCTCTCGCATTCTGCACGGAGATTGAATCATACGGACAAATCAAATCCTTTCCCGGGAACCGCTTCGATTCTGGGCAGCAAGTCATTCTGTACTGTGAAATCGAAAACTTCAGTGTCCAGAAAGTGGAGCGTGGATTTGAGACGCATCTGCAAGGAAGCTATGACATCTACAACTCGGACAACGAGAAGGTGGTCAGTCAACTTTTGCCAGCCGACCAGCAGGTGTCTTCGAATTACCTGCGAGACTATTTCATCGCCTACCAAATGCACCTTCCACAGCAACTCTCAGCCGGCACGTACCGGATGCAGTTGACGATGGAGGATGTCAACGGCAAGAAGTATGGTCAGGCGAGCATCCCGTTTGAGATCGCCAAGTGATCGTTCCAACGATCTGGTATGTGGTTTAACCCAATTGGACGGGATCGGGCAACGGAAAGCATTGCTCCGTAAATGGCCCTTTGCTCAAGATAGGAAGACACTGCCGTGTTGGTCGTCACTGACCCAGCTCAATCGTGTCCATGATTTGATAGGTTGGCCCTTGTTTGTCCAGGAAGCTGGCAAACAGCTGAACGCAATCCACCAGCATGGTACCCAGTTCAGTGTCACTTTCTGACATCACTCGAGCGATGACCTCTTCGCTGGCGCGGCGCGAACCGCCTCGAGTTCTTCCCAGGGTCAGGTGTGGCGTGTAGTCGCGTGGTTCGGGTTTGAATCCGATCTTCGCCAAATCCTTTTCCAGCTGTGTCACAATTTCGGTCAGTGCCCCTGACGAATCTTCGACACCCGCGTATAGAATGCGAGGCCGTTGAGGGTTCGGGAATCCGCCGGCGCCGGCAAGTCGCAATTGGAACGGATCGTACTGCTGGCAAATGTTGCGAATGACCGCGCAGACACTCGGGACTTGCGTGTTATCGACATCACCCAGGAACTTCAGCGTCAGATGAAGGTTGTCGGCCGGCACCCACTTGATGCCGTCGCCCGAAGCGCTAACGCGTTTGAGCAAACGGACGGCATTGCGGCTGACCTCGTCGCCGAGTGGGATCGCGATGAAGGATCGAATGGTTCTCATGCACCAAATCGTACACGGAATTATGCCAGAGTTTCAGCCGCCTACATTTGATCCCCATCCGGTTTATCGAGGTGGTCACCTGCAGACGATTGCGCCGGTCCGATCTGCGGAGCGATCACGGTTGGCGCCGAAGCGGCACGTGGTGTCCGTGTCGGACGGGGACTCGATCGTGCTACATGATGATCGACCCGCATCTTGGGCCGACGGTGATTCTTCGTTGCTGCTGTTGCATGGTCTGTCAGGCTGTTATTTGGCGCCCTACATGGTGCGTTTGGCGGAAGAGTTCGTGCAGCGTGGGACGCGAGTCTTTCGAATGGACATGCGCGGCTGCGGTGCAGCGGCGAAAATGACCAGCAATCTTGCCCATGCCGGGCGGAGCGACGATGTGATCGCAGCGCTCGATTTGATCGCGATGCTGTGTCCATCCGGTCCGATCCGGGCGACCGGGGTTTCGCTGGGAGCAGGACAGCTTCTGAGAGCCGTGGGCAGAATCGGAGAGGGCGCGACCGATGAGCCGAGTTGGTTTCAGCGTTTGCAGCAGATCGCGGCCGTTGCGCCGCCTCTCGACCTGCGTCGTTGTAGCGATAACATGCAACGTCTCGTGCTGCGTCCCTACAATTTCTATTTCATTCGAAATCTGATCGCGCGGGCTCCCGCCGGTGTCAAACAGCGGGCCGATTTTCAGGAGCGAATTGCAGGGCCGCGTCCCCGGACTCTACGGGAATTGGACGACCGCATCACTGCACCGCTGAGTGGGTTTGTCGATGCAGCGGACTACTACGCTCAGTCGTCGGCGAATCTTGTGACGCGGCACAACCCCGTTCGAACGCTCGTGCTTGCCGCCGAGGATGATCCGATCGTACCGATCGGGTGCTTTGTCGATGACCCCTCGGTTTGGTCCGACACCACGCGGCTCGTCGTCACAGGAACGGGTGGGCACGTCGGCTTTGTCGATCGAACCAAGCGATGTTGGATGGACGATGCGTTGATCGCGTGGTTTACCGAGTAGATTCTGCGTCTCGCGACCGATCAAGGTCGATGTCCCGTTTTCGAGGCGATGTCCCGTTTGTAAGGCGACGCAGGGAGGCGGTGACTACTTGGAGGTCCAAACAGGCTCTGGTTCGATTTGGTCTGCGACCGCCGAGCCTTGATCCGCACGTCCGCTTCCTTCGAGGCGACTGATCACTTCCACCGACATGTCGCTGTCACACGTGATTTGACAGCTCAAGCGGATGCCCGCTTCGCTCACGCCACGTGCCGCCAGAGTCTCTTTCTCTGCTTCTGTGATCTTCTCTGGCTCGCCTTCCACAAAGTGGACACGACAGGTGGTGCATTTTGCGTGACCACCACAGGCGTGAAGCTGATCCGTTCCAGCCTCTTCTACTAAGGCCTTGGTGAGGCGTTTTCCTGCCTCGATTTCGAACTCACCGATCCCTTGAACCGTCAACTTTGGCATTCGATCTTTCTCCTGATGAGTCTTGTGCAACGAAAAATGGCGGATCATTGAACGGCAATCCGCAATTGAAGTGCAGCATCATAGAACAGAGGACAGAAGATGGGCAGCCATTCGAAAACTTTCCAAATTGCCTGATGCTCTGCTCACGAGCCCTGGTTGGAAGTTGCTGGTGGAGGCTAATTCTGTTTCTCCTCCGCCGCTTGATTCTCGAGTGTCCGTTGTGTTTCCAAACGCAACTTGGCGAGATCGAATCGTTTCTTTGCGAGCTCAGTCTCGAGACGCTGATGCGCGAGTCCACTCGAACTCATGTATCCCTTGGCAATTGCCCGTTCAAGTTGCTGCAACTCTGTACTCTGAGCGACGTATTCTCGTTCCGCGTGAATCCTTTCCAGGTCAAGCATGATCAGATTCTCTGCCTGCGCCGCCTTCGCGATTGTCAATTGACCTCTTGCTTGGGCAACCGCTAGTTGGTCGGTTGCGAGCTGCACTGTTGAATCGTTGCCTGGCTGATTCGCAGATGCTGCTAGCCTTGTTTGTGCTAGCTCCAAAGCTGCCGATGCTTCAGGAATGGTGATGGCGGGAAATCGAGAATTCGCCAGCAGCAAACGCTCGATGCGTGTCACGCGGTTTGCGATGCCTTCGATCATTCGCTCCAAACGCATCACCTCCGTCTGTCTCAGCACCCTCTGTTCTGAAATCCGAGATTGGGTTCCCAACGCATCGCGTGATGAATTGAGGCCGCCGATGGTTTGCCCCACCGATGGCGTGGTGGCGAGCATCACGAACATTGCCGACGTCATCGCGAACATTGCCGACACCATAGCGAAACGAAGTCGCCGATCTACGACAGGGAAACGTAAGAAAACGTGCATGGATTCACCCGCAAGTAGGAACAGTCAGAGAGCGTTCATTGGACCAAATCTGAAGCTGCGTGGTCGTTGCAGACAGAGTTGGCGTCGCTGATTGACGACTTCTTCCTAACGAAGCCTCGCTTTCTCGAGTCTGCTGCGGCGGTTCCAACCGATCTCGCGCTGCGGCCAGAGTTCCAATCGCGGCGTCGACGCCTTCCGCACAAGGTCCCCATCAGCCATTTGCCGCTTCGATCTCGGTGGACCATGCCCGTCACCTGATCTCGGCCAAATTCAGGGAGCAGTGATCATGCTCGATGAGAATCATTGCCGGGCCGTCGCGTGGAGAATCTAATGCGGTAGATTGGCTGCACGATTGGTTCCCCGCATCGGTACGTTCATTCACACATGCGTTAGAGGTCGTTCGTATGGATCGCCGTCAATTTTCGCTTGCCGCATCCACATTGCTTGCGAATGCAGCAACAGAGTGCGGCGATGTCCTAGGCGCGGAAAAGACAGGGGAGAAGTCGTGGCGTGTCGCGGTGATCGGTCACACCGGTCGAGGTGATTTTGGACACGGCCTCGATACGGTGTGGCTACGGATTCCCAACGCGAACATCGTTGCGGTAGCCGATGCGAACGAATCGGGACTGAAAAAAGAACTGAGTAAGCTTCAGCTCCAAAGCGGAGCCGGCTACGGTGACTATTGCCAAATGCTGCAACGTGAACGCCCCGAAATTGTGGTGGTCTGTCCCCGCCACCTCGATCAGCACCACGACATGATCATGGCGGCGGTGGCAGCGGGAGCGCGTGGCATTTACGTGGAGAAACCGTTTGTACGTTCCCCTGCTGAGGCTGACAGCGTGATTGCTGCCTGCGGTCGCAGTGGAACAAAGTTGGCCATCGCGCATCGAAACCGGTATCACCCCACGCTACAGCGTCTCGACAAGATGATCGCCAATGGCGACATCGGCAAGCTTTTGGAAATCCGCGGTCGAGGCAAAGGAGATCGCCGCGGCGGTTCGGAAGACTTGTGGGTCTTGGGGTCTCACGTCTTGAACCTGATGGCCTACTTCGGTGGTTCACCGAAATCATGTTCGGCCGTGATGTATCAGGATGGAGACCGCGTCGATGCGACGGATGTGGCTGAAGGTCGCGAAGGTCTGGGGTTGCTGGCGGGCAACGAACTTCATGCGACCTATCGTCTAGAGAACGGAGTGACAGGATATTTCGATTCCATTGCCAATGACGGGACGAAGAACCATGGGTTCGGGCTGCAGTTGATTGGAAGCGAAGGGGTGATTCAGATTCGTTGCGACGCGGCTCCGCTAGCACACCTGATCGCCGGAAACCCATTCGAGCCCACTGTGCCGAGGTCTTGGGTACCGATCTCGTCCGCTGGAGCCGGCGTCGATGAACCGATCGCTGACATGAGGTCGATGATTCACGGACATGAGCTGCCCGCCCGAGACTTGCTGGAGGCGGTGGAAAAAGATCGGGAGCCACTGTGCGGTTTGTCGGAAGCGGCCGAAACCGTGGAAATGATTTCGGCAGTTTTTGAGTCGCATCGCTTGGGCCGTGAGGTTCGATTTCCGTTGGAGAGTCGTGTTCATCCGCTCACGCGGCTTTAATTTTCCCCAAAATGGCCGTTGATTCGCGAGTCGAACCGAATTGAGTCTCGAGAAAAGGCCGGGGAAACCTGCCAGTTACCGTCGAAAGCGGGCTGCCGCTTCCTCTGCAGAGGTGGGGACGTCGAGGCTTCGCGATAAACCAGGCCCGTGGTAGACTTCCCGATTGGCCCGGCCCTCTGGCGGGCAATCTTGTCGTTGATTGATCGGGATCCCGTTCAATTGACCAATCGAGGATAAAGAGGCGAGCCGAGGCGAGCCCCCAGGAATCTTTTTGGCAGTGGATAGCACAGCATGGATTTGATGTCGGATGACGCGATTGGTGCCCTCGGTTTACTTGTTTCGGAGGCGGCAGAGCGGTTAGTCGATTCGCATGACGAGTCGCTTGATAAACGCGCCGCGATGATGACGGTCGAGTCACCGACCTTCAGCAATGAAGATGGGCGCATGCAGTTCGCCTTCAAAGTAAAAGGCAATCGTCAACAAGCCATCGCGGCGTCGATCGAAGTCGTGCCGGAGCCGCCTGGCGAGGATGAAGACTTTGACTATTCGCCACTGAGTGTCTCGCTGGACGCGGCGCCAACTTGCGTTTGCGACCAATTCAAGAGTGGCCAACGTTGCCCCCACACGCTTGCCATTTCATGGTGGTTGCAAGAGCAGCTTGGCCGACGCTCGATCAATGAAGTCTTTGAGTTTCTGGGCGAGCTGGAAGTCGATTCAGTTGCGGCGGGCCGCGAACTAGTGAACGAGGTCTTGAAC
>JBPCVD010000228.1:0-2817 GCA_051010815.1 Rubripirellula sp. | reverse complement strand
GATCGTCGCCCGACTAACGCCAACGTTTCATCATCCCAGAATCAGTGGTCATTGGCTATTGTGGGTCGCCGTGGTCCATTCAGGATCTGCGAGCATTGGCTCCAACGGCTCAACGTTGGGGCACACGTCGAATGTTCTCAAAGCGATTCTGCTTCAGTCCCTTGGGTGGTTGTTTGGCCTCGTCGATACGTTGATGAAGTATGCCCGCCAATCTCGCAACGGATTCTTGGTGGCCGTGATCCTCCGCCAGATTGTGCATTTCATTCGGATCGGATGCGTGATCGTATAGTTCGCGTCCATCGATACCCTTGGCGCCCCATTCGGTGTAACGGAATCGGTCCGTGCGCAGGCTGTATCCAGTGTCGTACTGAGTTAACGCCGTCGTACGTGGCATCTTCTCGGGATCAGTCAAGCCTTCGACGAGGCTGACGCCCGAGACGAAATCGGGAATGGGCATCCCTGCTAATTCTGCCAAAGTCGGGTAGAAGTCGACCATCTCCGCGAGCGATTTCGCATCGCGGCCTTTGGCGATGTTCGGTCCGGCCATGATGAGTGGGACTCGAGTCGCGTTTTCAAAGAGCGTGGTTTTTTGCCAATGACCATGTTCGCCCATGTGATAGCCATGATCGGAAGTGAAGACCACGATCGTGTTGTCGGCAAGTCCCGTCGTTTCGAGGGCCGATAGCACACGCCCGACCTGAGCATCGGCGAAACTGATCGAGGCGTAGTAGGCTTGGATCGCCTCAGTGGCTAATTCTTTTTTGAGATTCATCTGATCCTTCTTGCGCGTGATCGATTTGCGCGCTGGCGCTGGCAACGAATCGAGGTATCCCTTTGGAACGGTCGGTACTTTGATCTCGTCTTTCGGGTACATCTCGAAGTACTTCTTTGGGGCGACGAAAGGCGTGTGGGGTCGAAATAGTCCCACGGCGAGAAAGAAGTTCTGCTTCGAGTTGGCAAATTGTTGAAGCATCTCTGCAGCTTCGATTGCCGCGATTCCGTCGGTCTGCTCTTCGTCGGTTCCGTCTGCGGCAAGCCAGCTCAGCGTTGCGCCAAAGCTGCCCGGCTTGAGACTGAAGATCTTGTCCTCTTCGGCTTTGTCCCGTCCACGCGGATTGATGGTTTGATCCCACGAGTACGGATCGTCATGTCCCCCCGTTCCGATTTGTTTGGGAACGTTGTAGTGGTAGATTTTTCCGATCCGCGTGGCAAAGTACCCAGCATCGCGGAACATCTGTGACATGGTGTTCACATTCGGCAGGTGCTCACGAATGTAGATCGCGTTTCGATGGATCAATGTCTGATCCGAGTAGAGACCGGTCATGAATGACGCACGACTCGGACCACAGAGCGGGTACTGGCAATAGGCTTGATCGAATCGAACGCCGCGCGAGGCGAGCCGGTCCAGGTTGGGTGTCTTGACCAACGGATGGTCATAACAGCCGATGTCACAGTTGAGGTCGTCGCAAATCAGAAACAGCACGTTCGGGCGTTCGGCTGCGCACGAGCGAGTATCGGATCCAACATGGAGAGCGACCAACGCCAGGCCGGCAAGGATGCAAGCATGGCGTGTTTGAGCAAAGAGCGAAAAGGCGATCGAAAGCGTTGTAGGGCGCGGCATCGGCAGATCCAGGGTGGGTTTAGGCGGGAATGTCACGCCCACCGGCGGTGGAGGTGAACCGCTCATGGTAACTCGTCTGAACAAACCGCGCGACGCCGAAGCTCAACCTCGCCTTGCCCAGCTAGGCCATGCCCATCAACGCTTTGCCCAACTAGGCCATGCCCAACCACGCGGACTCATGTTCGATCGTGATCCGGTCGAATCGACTACGGTCGAAGACTCTCACCACGTGCATGTCGCGCGAGTGTTTCCTGGTACTTCTTCTTCCCTTCTTCGACAGAACTGCGAATCGCTTTTGTGCTCTCTTCCGACTCTTTGCGGAGCTCAGCAATCATTTCTAACGATTCGATCTGGAATCCACTGATCGCGTCCACCAGCTTCTGGACGGATTCCGGATTGATGGTACTTCCGTAGCCGGCTTTCAATGCGGCCCGCTCAAGCTCGCGGCCCAAATCGGCGATGTCTTCCAAACCTTTGTTGACACCATCTTTCATCGCTTCGGTCGCCTGTGTGACCTCGTGCAGGCCATGCTGGCTGGTGTAGACGGTGCCTAGGATCGTGAAGACGTGCTCATTGGTTGTAAAGAAGGTGACGGCCCGGCGAAAAACGCGTTCCTTGACGTCGTGCGTTTGCTTCAACTTAGTGATCAGGGTCTCGCCAACGTCGTAACCGATTTCCAGGTTCTCGGCGATGTCCTTCAGCAATTGATAGGTTTCATCTTCCTGCTCGAACTTGTACCGCGCCTCGTCACGAACCAGTTCAAGCTTGCTCTTGCCACCTTCATCGTCGCCGACATAGTCATCCAGTGCCTGCTGAGATTCCGCGAGACCATTCTTGGAAGCATCCAAAATCGGAACTTGCGTGTCCAGCAATTCGCGAGCCAGCACCTCGGCTTCTTTCAACGCGAAGCGGAAGTCGATGTAACCTTCCATGATGGCTTCTTCGCGACGCAACTGATCCTTGGTGTCTTTGGCAACATCACCGTAGACCTCCACGATCTTTTCAAATCGATCGCTGGGAGTTCCGCGGCGCATCTTCATCCACCAATTGGAGACTTTTTCGGTTCCGCTAATCTTGCCGTCATCCAATTGGCCAATCAAACGCTTGCTGTCTTCTCGAACCGAGTCGAACATCTGAGTGATGTCCATGTAGCGATTTCCAATCGAAACCCCTTCCACGTTCTCACGGACCAAGGC
>JBPCVD010000227.1:0-4121 GCA_051010815.1 Rubripirellula sp. | reverse complement strand
AAGTGACCCAATCGCCCCCGCAGTCCGAACCGATTTTACGCGGTCACCGAAACTTGGAACACTCGACCGCTACCGGGAAATGTCGACCGCATAGTTCAATACGCGACGGCCGTCTTGTTCCACAGCCCGCAGCAACATTTGCTGTCCAATCAGCTGATTTCCATTCGGCCAATAGATTTCACGGCTAACCGAGTCCCAGGGGGGAATGGTGAGGAATCGTCGTTTGTACTGTCGACCAGGGGGCGGAAACAGCATGCAGTCATAGGACTGTGTCCGAGTTCCGCGATTGACAATCACGATTCGGACCCGCAGATCACCACTCGGCAACAACCGCGTGACGACACTCATTTCCAAACCTTCGGGGCCAACGTTCACCTTGCGATAGACGGTGATCAACTTCGGCGGAATCGTTTCTAGCTCGAATTGAATCGGAACTTCATAGACTCCGATTTTTGCAGTGTTACTCAACACGACTTCAAAGTCTTGATAGGACGACCTACCGGCCAGCGCCTCCCAAGCCCGCGTGGAAGATTCCAGCGACCAGGTTTCGGGCGGTTTCAATCGCATCTGACCAACCAGACTCTCTCGCGTCGGATTCGTGAAGACAACGGACAGATTCTGGACTTGCCCAAGCAAGCTGTCCAATTGTTTTTGCTCTAACTCGACCGACATACGAAAGGCCAACAGCGTTGGATCCGCACCGATGATGAAAACCGGCACGCGTCCTACAGGCACGCGTTGCACCGGTTGGTCGCCGTCGTACTCCACCGGCAAGCTCGTCACGTTGCCCCAGACGTCGACCATTTTCACACCA
The DNA here is from genome assembly GCA_051010815.1 of Rubripirellula sp. Classification (GTDB taxonomy): domain Bacteria; phylum Planctomycetota; class Planctomycetia; order Pirellulales; family Pirellulaceae; genus Rubripirellula. Next base: position 3,307 of record JBPCVD010000227.1, on the reverse strand, counting down.
TCGCCAAAGTAGACACGCTCTTCGCTCGGCCCTTCCGACCACAGCATGACGACCGAACGCTCAGCACCAACGAAGACAGAGTTTTGAGCATCCCCTCGGAGTTTCAACGAGCCGACTTTGCGAAGGTTCCCGATCAGACGCGACGTCGTACGCCATGGCAACAACAAATCATCCGGACGACCATCTGCTCGAAGCAGTCCGCGATCGGGGTGCTGCGGATTGCTGACAAACGCTGCTTGGACTCGGTGCGATCGCACGGTCGCCATACGGAGCACCAAATCCCGAACCCGTGTATTGCGATCGTATTTACCTTCTTCAATCGGGTCCGTAAGCAGCCAAGTACGAGGGCCGTCATTGCGTGATTCGCGCTCACTCAACGTCAAGGAGGCGTCGAGTTCTCGCGGCTCCAGTGGCGGATCACTACTGCGGCAAACGGCTTGCCATGAGGACTCCCCCGTCGGCAGCTCGCGTTCAAGCCAAGGCCAAGAAATGGCGACGTCAATCGGCTGCCCGTAGCCTTGAAGGCCGGTCGAGATTTCGCGGATCGCCTCGCGCAATCGCGGTCTCCCCAAGAAACTGTAATCGCGATCGCCACCCAACTGCCATGTGCGCACCTTGAGCGTCAAACGCGTCATGACGGGCTCTAGCAGTGGTTGCCATGTCGCCGGATCACGAAATAGCTGGGCAGCCACCAGGTCCCGTCTGCCCCGTAACGAAAAGAGGGGCAACTGTCCTTCGGGCGGGTGGTCCAACATTCCGACGGTGTGAACGTTGACATCTTGCAATTTGCTCAGAATCGCGGCGAGCTCCTCAGCCTTCTCGGTATCCTCCGGCGGCAACCAACACGGATACTTGACCCAGGCCACTCCCAGACTTGCCAGCCAATTCGCAAAGTCTCTTGGACTCATCCCTTGATTGCCTTCCGGCATCGTCCATCCGAAAACACCGTGCGGCGTATTTCCGATCAGTTCACTCAACACGGCAAACGTGGTTTCCGTTCGCAATGTCGATTCACTGCTGTCGTGCAGTGATGCCGTCAAGCGATAGAACCCGGGCCCCAACGTTGGCAAGTCCCATTTCAATTCGGAGTCCACAATCGATTGCCCATCGGATGAGGCTTGGTTCCTACCGGTGGGTTGAACCGCCATCGATTTCGAAGTGACGAGTCGGCCGTCGTGATCGAGAAGCTCAAAGTTCACACGCGTCACCCGAGTAGGCACGCCCCTGATCGTCGCCTTTGCCTGAACCGCTTCTCCCTGGCGATAGACTCCTCGAATGCTGTCGGTCGTGATCTGAAGTTGCGGATGCTGCTCGATACGAATGTCGTCGAAACCAACGGCACCGCGAATGTCTTCCAAACCGTCCTCTGCCCGATCGACCAATAGCCTTGCGACCATTTTTACCGCGTCTGCGGGTGGCCGAACGAGGTCCATGGACACCTCTTGCCATGGGTTTGTCCCGCTCAAAGCCGGCGTGCTGTGCGCTACGATCTCTTGATCGTCCTTGGTTAGGAAGACCAGCTCCGCACGTGCCGTGTCGTGACGCAAACCCTCCGTCATCATTTGGCACGAGAATCTGTATTGATACATGCGGTCGGTCGATACGCTGGGCGACTGGATCTTGGCTTGCCCGCCGTCGAGTTGCACGCGGAGATACCGATCCACCACCGCGTCCGAGATCGATGGCGGTAGCAGCGGCAAATCGGGGTAGCGGCGACGCAGTTTCTGCCACCAGCGGATCAGCGTTGTATCGAGTCTTTGAAACTGTTCCGCCTGCACGACATTCTTGGGGACAATGCCGATCTCCACGTAGGTGGGATATCCACGTCCCCGGTAACGTTGCCAATTGTCGGGCCAAGCGTCAAAGTTCTCGTCGCCGGAACGTCCGAAGTACCAGCGAAACGATTCGAGATCCGTCGAATTCGATCGCTCGGATTCGCGTGGTGACTTGCCGGCGTGTCGCACATCTTCGCTGCCGCGAGAGTTACTTTCGCCGCGATTGGATGCTGGCGGCAAAAGTTCCGCTTGGCCGAACATCGATGACTGGCGAAGGCTTGGATCGAGCGTCAACGGCAGTTCAGGTTGCTGCCCTGCGGCGATCGGCAAAAAGGCGACACCGAAGGCGGTCAGAAGCCACAATGAACAAGTCATCCGGCCGCGACGCAAAGACGCCGTGGTGTTTGCGATCCGGGACGCGACACGTAAGATGCCGCCGAAGACATGACCGGTCATGAACGACGTGGGTGAAGACTTGGCTGAATTGAATGTGGCTGTACGGCTCGACTCGATGCAGATGCCCCTGCGCCGATCGCTCGAAATGGCATCGAGAATGGGCGCCTCGGCGGTCGAATTGGACGCGCGGAACGAGATCCACCCATCTCAATTGTCGGACACCGGGCTTCGTCAGTTGCGGAAAATCCTGGATGACCTCAACCTCAAGGTTGCCGCTCTCCGATTTCCAACCCGTCGCGGATACGAGGAACCCCGCGATTTGGATCGGCGGGTGGAAGCAACAAAAGACGCGATGCAGCTCGCCTATCGCCTTGGTTCCACCGTGGTGATCAACTCGATCGGCGTCGTCCCAGGCGACGAAGAAAGCGCCCAGTGGGCCTCGATGCGATCCGTCCTGGACGACCTGGGGCGGTACGGGACGCGGATCGGAGCCTTCTTGGCGGCTGAAACGGGTGCCGAACCGGGTGAAACGCTAGCAAAGCTAATTCAAGGATCTGACGACTCCTACATCGCGGTCGCCCTGAACCCAGGTCAGCTGATCATCAATCGACACGACGTACGCGAAGCGATCTCCGCCTTGAAGGATCGCATCCAGATCGTCTGCGCAGTCGATGGCGTGATCGACTTGGCCGCGGGGCGTGGCATCGCCGTGCCGCTGGGGCAGGGAACCGCTGATTTCCCAGAGCTCATCGGGATGCTGGAGGATATTCAGTTTCGTGGCCGTTATGTCGTTGGTCGTGCGGAATCGAGTTTGGAAGAGCTGGCGGCCAGCATCGCTTATTTAAAGCAGCTCTAGCCCTGCTGCGGTAACCACGCCGTCGATCGGATGCCGACGTTGGGTGATGGAAACAAACACGATACCGAAGACCTTCCACTGATTCTTGCGGGACGTGGCGGCGGAAACATCCGAATGGGATGTCGACTGACTGCTCCCGAACGTACACCGCTGTGCAACCTGTTTTACGGTGGTGCAGCGAACGGGCGTTGAACAAGACTCGTTCGACACAATCGACGGGGCGATCGATCTCGGTTAAGAGAAGACGATGCCAGTGAGTTGCCCAAGAAGGTCGCGTAGA
>JBPCVD010000226.1:0-4240 GCA_051010815.1 Rubripirellula sp. | reverse complement strand
CATTCAAGGTACGACAAGGAGCGTGATTTTTGGGTTGCCACCGACGTTTGGACCCCGCTGTCACTTCCTGTTCCTACGGAATATCAGGAGTTCAAGTGATGCGCATGCTGATGATCGGGCTGCTGGCCATCTCTTCGGTCGCGAATGCCCAGGACAAGACGGCAAAGGAGATTGTCGAAGTCGCAATCGACTCGCTGATCAAACAAGACGAAGAGCTCAGGTCGATCGGATTTTCACTTTATCTGGACGGTGAGAGCATCCGTAGCAATGAGCCCAACAGGTCGCGAAGCTATGAGCGGATCGCGGCTGCCGGCCCTGGCTATTATTATCGAGCAATCAACCGCCGGCGCGTTCAGGAAACCGAACCGCAGATTACCGACATCAATCAACTACAGCATCACGTTGACGAATGGCAAGAGACCATCAAGTTTAAAGGCCAGCCTCGACTGGTTCGGAATTTCCGCGACTCGATTATTTATCAACCAGCAAGCGTAAGGGATAGCTAGCCCGTCACGGGAACCTTCGCACAGCAGCAGCCTTCCGTGCAGCGGCTGATAACAAGTCTGATTTTTGCCCAGCAGTCCAGTCTTCAATCTCTCGTAAGTTTCGATCGACTCTTTCGAGAGAATATGTCGCAGATCGATGCGAGGTTCGATGGGAAGAACGTGATCGCGGTTTTCGACGCCGATCGCCAGACAGCCATCGTGACTTTTGGCGCACAGGTCGGCTACATGCCCATCCAGATCAACGTCACGGTGTCCGTCGGCGGCACGTTGGTGACGGATGTTGAAATGTTGATTCGATGGCAGAAGTCGGGGAAATACTGGCTGCCGGATCAAATCAAGTACACCGGGGCGGAGGGTCAGCATCGCCACGTGGCCAACGACATGTCGGTCGCGTGGAAGACCGGTGACGCGGCACCTAAGTTTGTGGTCGGCAAAGCAGATTATCGCGCGGTGATCATGGAGTCATACCGCAAACCGTTCAGTCAGATTGTCGACGGCAAGGTCGTTCCGCGACCGTGGAAAAAGGGTAGAAAGACGCTCTTCCCATTATCGATTGAACGATTGCCATTCGCGCCGACTGCGGGTGAGGCCAGCGGTGACAACGCCGCGGTACGCGAGGCATTTGATTTGGCCCGTCAGGCCGAGCAAACCGTGCTTCGACGTTTCGCTGTCCTGATTGAATCAGAGTGCTTCAAGGATACGACGAACTATTCACCGGTGTTTACCAATCGATGGGCGGAGCAACGCATCTATTCCCAACTCGACGGCGGATGGAAGTATGGTGCGTACAACCAGATCAGCGGACCGAAGAAAAACAAACATGCATGGGAGGAGTTGTTGATCGACGTTGAAGAGATTCGATTTCGCAGTGACCTTGCCGTATTCCCTCCGGGGGACCTCCGTCGAGCAACGCCCTACACAGGGAAACCAGAACGATTTTCCAAAGAGCAATTCCTTCGATTTCGTTATCGTGTGACCCCCTTCTATCCTGCTGCAGGTTGCTTTGGTGGTCAGAACGTATTCAACATTGGTTGGGATGTCTCGGCAGGAATCGTCCGAGGCGAATTGGTTGCCACGCGGCGATTCGACGACGGCACGGTCCGAAGTTATTGGCAGTATGTCGACACGGTTCGAAAGCCGCCCATCGACGTGTGTGGAGTTTTGGTTCACGACCCAGAGGCAAACTTCATGCCGACACAAGCCGAATGGTACGGCTCGTATCCGAGCAGGGTCCAAACCGAATGGAAAAGGTATGGTGATAGTTATCTGCCAACGGCGACGCGTGTGATCAGACCGATTGGCAGCGGCGCGAGTGCCGGTGAAATGCATCAAGTCAACATCTACCGATGGCTGATTGATGCCGACGCGCCGGATTCTGTCTTCGATGGCGACCTGGCAGACCTGCGGTCTCCTGTGATGGAGTTGTTCGACCGACCTTTCACGCGAACCACGGTCGGCAACCTGTGGAGAACCGCGGCGGTCTATGAAACGCCGGAGGAACTGGCCGAGTTGCCTGACCCACCGAACGAGGCAAACGACGCCGCATTCAGCCCCTTCGATTGACTCCATCTTCTACAGGATGACGCGGCGGATAGCGTTTGAGCGAACGGTCTCGCAGCTTTCTCGACGGACTTCATTCACGCGTCTCGTGGATTCATGGCTCGGTCGAACGCATGTCTCGCTGATGATTTCATTGGCCAGAACGCGATTTTCCACAAAGTTTCCGGTCGGGTTGCCCTTTCCTTACGTCCAATACGCCAACGTTGGTGCTGTACGAATCCTCACAGCTCAAACCGCATCGGTATATCCAGCGTTAGGCAGACAAGGGATGCAACGCGAGCGGAACATGGGAAAAGAGCTTCGCACTGCATCGAGATCGATGGCTTAAGTCGCTGAACTGGTACGTGACAAACCACTTGGTTGCCTGTTGCGGATCGCGATCAATCTGGTGCTCTACGACATGCCGAGGAATCTCAATAACGCAGACTGGGAAGGGCGAGTTATCGAATTTTGTTTCCGCCCCACTGGTGTGGTCACTATTGTTGCCTTCCATCCTTGATGCTCCCGGAAACTGAACGATTCGTTCATCAATTTTGCTTCATTCTTCGCGACCCTTCGCAGCCAAATAAATGTCTCAGATCACAACACAACGCGTTCGCAGGTGGGTCACGCTGGGCATGACGTTGGTACTGATCACGTCGTTGATTGCCTGGGTGCTTCAACGCGAAACCGTTCCTCGTAGGATTCGAATTGCGACGGGAGTCAAGCAAGGCTTGTACTTTAAGGTTGGCTCCACCATGAAGGAGTCTCTCGAGCGGCGCGTCGGTAGCTCCATCGATGTGCTGGCAACCGATGGGTCGGCGCACAATTTTCAGATGCTCAATGAACACCTCGTCGACCTTGCGATCGTCCAAGGCGGTTCCGTGCCAATTGAGGACGTCCGTGTCGTGACACCCCTGTTTCGGGAATTCGTCATTGTCATCGTGCGGAAGGGAACGAATATTAAGAGCGTCTGGGAGCTGGCGGGACGGAAGGTTTCCTTGGGCCAAAGGGGATCAGGAAATCGTCACGCCGCACTCAAGGTCTTGCAACACTTTGGCATGGAGGAGAGTGACCTAGATGGCGAAAACGATCTTTCGTTTTCGGCGCTTGCGTATGACGATTCGATAGAGGCGGCGATCGTAACGGCGGGGATCGAGCATCCGTTGTTGCGGCAATTGCTGTCGACGAATGAGTTTGAAATTGTGCCGATTCGGAGCGCAATGGCGATGGAACTTGTTCATCCGTTTGTTCGAAACGTTGAGATCCCACGAGGCCTATTTGCGGAACACCCTTCCGTTCCCACCGAGTCGACCCCAACCATTGCGACTACGGCGTACCTGATCTGTCGAGACGATGCTCCCAGCGACCTCGTGCAGGCTGCGTTGGGGACGATTCACGAAGAGAGTCTTCGGCTGCAAGTCCCAACCTTGATCGCCCGAGAAGATGCTTCAAAATGGACTGCGACTCGAATGCACGCCACCGCTCATCGCTATTTCAATCCCGAGGACAACATCGGCGCGATGGTCAGCGTGATGGAATCGTTGGTAGTGACGAAAGAACTGTTGTTCGCCGTTGGGGCAGGGATCTATTTGCTTTGGATTCGGTGGCGACGTTTGAAAGAGAAAGAACTGGAAGAGCTGATTCATCGACAGAAAGAGCGATTGGATCGATTTCTGATGCAGACATTGCGAATCGAAGATCAGCAATCGCAAACGGACGATGTTGAAAAACTGCACGGCTATCTTGAAAGTGTCACACGCATCAAGCAGCAGGCGTTGAAAGAGCTGACGGAAGAGGAACTCCGAGCGAACCAGGAGTTCTCGATCTTTTTGGATCAATGTTCCCACTTGATCGGCAGAATGCAGTGGAAGATCCTCTCTCAGCAAACGAGCAGAACAGACGCCTGAAGACGTCAGGCCTGAGTCGAACGCGGCATTGGCTGGTATGACTGATATGTTTCAGCATCCGTCGGTCTCGACCTCGCTCACGCTAAATCGAACTCGGGTGTATTGGCGTGTCTATTCGCGAAATGCTTGACTGCAAACGATCAATTCAACAAGGTCACGTAAACCGTGGCCACGAATCGCCAACGTTTCGGTAATCGCATCGATTTGCGGGCGATCGCGCATGTTCAGTTCTCTGCCAAGTGCGTACGTCAACATCTTCTCGGTGAGACACTGTGCGAATTGGCT
>JBPCVD010000225.1:0-16385 GCA_051010815.1 Rubripirellula sp. | reverse complement strand
TAGCAGGGCCGTGTCGTAATCGTATTTCCGCCGGTCGAATCCAACTTCCGTGTAAAAGTACTGGTCCGTTTCCAAGACCACTCCATCAGATCCTGCTAGCTGGCGAGCCTTGTGACTCTTGCCACATGCGGGAAGTCCTCGCATGAGATACACCTGTTTCTGTACCATCGAATTCAACCCTCCCGAAATAAGTGGATCTCGCGTTTCCTGAGACGAGTCCGATGCAATATCGAACCAAGCTCATCGGCCAAATCTGCAAGTCTGAAGTCGTTTGAAGAGATTACGTGCGGTTCACCCTGAATGGTTCACCGGCGGCTTCGCAGGATCCTCGCTAACTCCGAATCACAGCGATTTCACTGCTCGGTTGGAGTGGGCCGTACCGGTCTCGGGATCACCCATCCCAATTCAACGGAGGCGAAGAGCACCACCCCTTCAGGGTATGCGAACACCACCCTTCTAGTCAAGTCTTACGTTGGGATCGACTCTCGGCCCCCAGAAGCGGTATAGGCGGCATTCCGCATCCGCGTTCCTAGTTCCCGATTTGGTGGTGCTCGCATGTCCCGCGACTTTCGACCGGTATCGATTCCTCAGCTGACCGTCACTCTGGTTTTGGTTGTTGTCGCCGCCAGCGTGGGATGCTCGAAGGGTGCCCGTTCGGCGGGCTCTCCTGACCGCAGCATGAGGGCAGATCCCTTCAGCGAAGAATCGATCGACGACGTTGCGGAACGAAACCTGGATCGGCAAGAGGGTGCGGAAGAAGGCGGCATAGGACTCGAATCTGAGTTGGTGGAATCCATCGAACCGGAGGCAGCTCACGCCGAGCCCGACCTGGCGGTTGGCGCACCTTCGGCATTTGAAATGCCCGCGACCTCAGCAACGCCTGCGACCTCAGCAATGCCGTCGAAAGCTCAGTCGGTGACGAAGTCAGTCGCGTCGTCGGCAACCATGCACGCGAAACGACCGACGGCAATCGAACTACCAAGCCAAATTGGCGGCGACGAAACGGTTACAGCGCCGTCACGCCGGCGACCAGCCGTTGCTGCACAAGCGAAGTCTTCTACCGGCGTCAACTCTCTGGGCGGCATCAAGACTCAAGTTCAACGCAGCCCTGCTCCCGTCCAACCGACCCTTTCCGGTACGACAAACATTGGCGTGAGCTCGACTGTGATCGGCACTCACCCTGGCCGCAGTGGGACGGGAACGAGCAACGTCGCGATTGGCGCTGCGGCGGCAACCCAGCGTCCGAAGCCATCCGCACGACCAGCGATCATTGAACCTCGTTCGGCAAGCCACGCTTCGAGCGATGCAGAAATCGGAGTTGTCATCGAACCGATGGCAATCGAAAACTTGCCTCCCGAGGTCTCGGTCGCTACCAATCCTCCAGCGCGGCGTCCGGGAGAGCACCTCTCACACCTCCCGTCGGGAGCCGTACATGACGCAGAGTCGGGCTACACGAAGGTCAGTGTCTTTTATGCCACCGACAGAGAGCGAGGACACTTGCCACTTTCCTCTTACGAGCTTTCGGGGCACAAACGAGTCTTCATGGGGCTTGGCGGCGTGTCGTTCGCATTCATCGTACTGGCAGGCATTGGAACGCTGCGCGGCCGCAATCGAATGGGTGCGGCCAGTGCGATTGCTGGAGGCATCACAGCTTGCCTTGCGGGCGGTCTGGTATTCTTTGGCCAAGCTCATATCGAAAAACATGGCGTGACTTACACAGGCGATCGCGGGCAGCTGACGCGCGGCGTTGCGGAAGTCACGATTCCCGACACGCACTCCACTGGCATGGTGGAACGTCCTAGCTTGCTGCAGTTTGAGGTCCGCGAAGATCAGCGTAAGCACGTCGTTCTGACCAGCGCGATTGAATTGCTGGAAGACGACTTTCAACGGCGGATTTCAGACGCAGTGTCGTCTTCCGCGGATGAGGACTTACTTGTCTTCATCCATGGTTACAACGTCAGCTTCGAGTCAGCGTTGCTCCGTACGGCGCAGATCTCCGTCGACCTTCCGTTTGAGGGCGTTCCGGTATGCTACAGCTGGCCCAGTCAGGGAACTCTGATGGGATACCCTATCGACGCGAACAATGCGGAGTGGACGGTGCACCACTTGAAGCAGTTCTTGCTTGAATTGGCGGAACGCAGCGGCGCGCAATCGATCAACGTGGTGGCTCACAGCATGGGGAACCGTGCGATGACGGCGGCGATGCAACAGATCAGTTGGGATCTCGCGGACAACTCCGATCCGCCATTTGATCGTGTTGTGCTGGCCGCACCGGACGTCGACGCAGACCGGTTTCGCCGTGACTTCGCACCCGCATTGGTGAACGTTGCCAATCAAGTCACGCTCTACGCCTCGTCCGACGACCAAGCGCTTGTCGCGTCAAAGCAGGTCAATGGCTATCCGCGGGCGGGCGACAGTGGCGACAACATCGTTGTTGTGCCCGGAATTGATACGATCGATGTTAGCGGCATCGACTTGAGCCTGCTGGGACACAGCTACTACGGCGACAACGAGTCGATGCTCCGTGATCTCTATGACGTCGTGCGTGCGAGATTACCGGCGCCCCAACGACAATCGCTCGTGCGGAGGAATTCTGGCAGCCTGATTTACTGGCAACTTGCCCAACGGCCGACCCAAGTCACGCGGTAGAAATCTTTCGCCGCGCCCTTGTTTCTGAGATTCGTGCTCGGTGACCATGCACGCGTCTCGCTGCTTGTGGGTCAATCGGCCTGCCAATCTTCCTGGCCGGTATCGCCGAGGATTTCGATCGAGCGGATCATCGACTTCGCTGATCGGCGAATCTCCGACTGAGATCCGAAGGCGTCAAAACGCGAACGGGACCGAACGCGTATAACAGAGGTCGCGTTTGCCTCCATTGGAGGCCACGCCACGACAACTCTTGCCTTCCGCTTTGTCTTCGCCTGCGTCATGACCGCTACGCCTACCCCGTCAGAATCCGAACAACCTCATTCCGTGGATAAGGCGAATGAAGACGAGCGTCCAAACCCACCAACGAAAAAGAAGCGAACGCGGCGACGCCGGGTCTTCGTCGCTTTTGTTTTCACGATGCACGTCTTGGGTGCGATCACGTCGATCCGTGCCGTGATGTCGACACGAACTTCGCAGGGTGCAATTGCCTGGGCGATCGGCCTGAACACCGTTCCCTACGTTGCCGTACCCGCCTACTGGGTTTTCGGACAATCAAAGTTTGACGGCTACGACCTACTCCGTCGAAGCGAACATCTCGCCAACAGCGAAGCCGCCCAAAACGCGATTCGCATTCTGAACGAAGAGAAGCTTCTACTGGAGCCCCAATCGGCCCAAGAAGCAAGCCACGCCAAGCTGCTTCGGAACATCAGCCGACTTCCGATCACAACAGGAAATTCAGCTGAACTGCTCGTTGACGGCGAGGAAACTTTTGACGCCATTTTTGCAGCGATTGAAAAAGCGAACGACTACGTTCTGTTTCAGTTCTATATCCTGCGCGACGATGACCTGGGCCAAAAGTTCAAGCAGATCTTCCTGAAGAAGGCAGCCGAAGGTGTGCGAGTATATATCTTGTTCGATGAACTGGGCAGCAAAGATTTGTCCGAAGACTACATGGACGAACTTCGGTCGGCGGGCATCGAAATTCTGCCGTTCAACACGACGCAGCACGGCAACCGATTCCGCCTGAATTTTCGCAACCATCGTAAAATCGTCGTGGTCGATGGCGATGTCGCCTTCGTCGGTGGGCACAATGTCGGAGACGAGTACCTGGGTCATCATCCCGTGCTAACACCTTGGCGAGACACGCACGTCGCCCTGCGGGGGCCCGTTGTGCAGTGCATTCAAGTTCCATTTTTAGAGGACTGGAATTGGGCCAGTGGACAAACTCCGGAATTGAATTGGACGCCAAAGCGAGCTGCGGAAGGTGATGTCGCCTCCGCATGCATTCCCTCTGGACCGGCAGACACGCTCGAAACCGGCACGCTTTGGTTCCTGCATGCGATCAACACGGCCAGGGAACGTCTTTGGATCGTCAGCCCCTATTTCGTGCCGGACGAACAGCTGATGTCCGCGCTCCAACTCGCCGCGCTGCGCGGTGTCGATGTACGGATCCTGATTCCGCAAAACCCAGACCAAGTGATGGTCTACCTCTCTGGCATTTCCTACCTCCAGGAAGCAAAGGAGGCAGGCGTGCAAATTTATCGGTATCAACCTGGCTTCCTGCACCAAAAGGTCATTCTGATCGACAACGAAACTGCTGCGATCGGAACAGCTAATCTCGACAATCGTTCGATGCGTCTGAACTTCGAAATCACCATGATGATGCTCGATGCGGAATTTGCTTCGGAGGTCGAAGCGATGCTGGAGGCGGATTTCGCCAAAAGCAAGATTGCCAATATCGAAGAGTACACGGAGAGCTCGCTACCGTTTCGCTTCATGGTTCGGGCCTCGCGGTTGATGGCGCCCGTTCAATAGAGGTTGGTCAACCGTTCAATTGCGGCTTAGAAACCATTCGGTAGCGATTCGGTTACAGATGGAGTGTGATCGAGCGAATTTCGACTCATTGCGCTCGATACTCGGCCCATCACTGCGTCGTAATGAAGTCGCCGCCCAGATTTGCCCGAGTCAGTTCGGGTCGCGACGTAATCAGGATCGTAGTAAATTTGTCGAAAACGCGATCGCACGTTGCTCACCCTCCGCCCCTGCCGGCCGACGTGCCGCAATGCCCTGACCCAGAATTCAGCAATGGCAAACGAAACACACCTGAGCCTTTTGGCACGCGTTCAAGACACGACGATGGGTGCGTCGTGGAATGAGTTTTCGGGCATGTATGACGGGCTGATTCAAGGCTGGCTTTCTCGCCAGGGTGTGCAGTCGCAGGATGCGGACGACATTCGTCAGGAGGTCATGACGATCGTGCTTCGCGAGATCGGCAGGTTCCAGCACAACGGTCGCACCGGTGCCTTTCGCGCCTGGTTGAAAGCGATCACTTCGAATTGCCTCCGTGATCATTGGCGAAAGCGGAAGCGAAATGCCGGTGGGGGCCCTGACCTCGGCGAGATGGCATCGCAACTGGAAGACGATGCCAGTCGGCAGAGTCTCGTGTGGAATGCTGAGCACGACCGATACGTGCTGAACCATATGCTCGATTCGATCGGTGAACGAATGAGCGAGAAGAGCGTTACCGCATTCCGACGACTTGTGATTGATGAAGAGGACGCGGAAAAGGTTGCGGCCGATTTGGATATGACCATCGGTGCCGCGCGAGTGGCACAGCATCGCGTGCTGAAGGCTCTCAAAGAGTCCGGCAGTGGCTTGCTCGACTGTTAATCCTCGACCACCGATCGACAGCCACGACATCACGCACCATTCATCTGAAAGAGACTCCATTGACCTCCGAAGCTAAAGTGCCCCGACGTTCGATGCGACTGATTCTGAACGGCAAATCGGCGGGAAACCCTCCAATCAGGGCAGCGGTTGAGCAACTGAGGAAGGAAGGCCATTCCCTGGAAGTACGCGTGACGTGGGAATTCGGAGACGCAGCGAGGTACACGCGTGAGGCAGCCAACGATCGGGTCGACGTGGTCATTGCGGGTGGCGGCGACGGTACCATCAATGAAGTCGCGAGCGGGTTAATCGAATCCAATCCCGATTGGAAGCCAGCCATCGCTGTGCTGCCCTTGGGGACCGCAAACGACTTTGCCAATGGATGTGGCATTCCAATAGGTGATCCGCTCGCCGCATTGCAGTTCGCCGCTCAGGGATCGATCTTTCCGATTGACGTCGGCCGAGCCAACGACAGGCATTTCGTGAACGTGGCGAGTGGAGGTTTCGGTGCCGAGGTAACTGCCAACATGCCGCCCGAACTGAAGAAGGCCATTGGCGGTGCAGCCTACCCTCTGATGGGAATCGTGACGGCTGCAAAAATGGTGCCTCACCGATGCGAGATTTCACTCCCGGATGGGACGAATCGTCAGGGTGAGATGTTTGCCATGGCGATTGGCAACTCCATTCAATGTGGCGGCGGACAAAAACTGACGCCTCATGCTTATCTCGACGACGGCTTGCTCGATCTAATGGTCGTCCATGATGTCAGCTTGCAGTCCTTTGGCACGCTTCTTAGCGAACTCGATCGGCTTCGCGACGAGTCGAATCGAAACGTCTCCTACCAACAACTGACATCGTTCAAGATCGAAAGCGAGCGTCCCATCCAGGTCAACGTGGACGGAGAGCCGATGCGTGAAAACTCATTCGAGTTTCGAATCTTGCCAAAGGCTTTGAGCTTTGTGCTTCCCAAAGAAGCGCCGCTCATTGCAACCCAAGGCGAATCGAAGTAGCCTCGCGCACAAAAAAGGGCGGCCGCATCAAATGCAACCGCCTGGCACAGAGATTCGTCAATCGAAAGACAGAGCTTGCCGGTCTAGGCCAACGCTTTACCGATCTTGCGGATTCGCAGTGCAACCATGATGCGGACAGTTCCGATCGCGATCATGCTGACGCCAACCAAGGTTCCGATCACCCAGAACGATGCGGCTGGCATTGCTGTCAGCACCAGAATGCTGGTGGCGACACACGCGATCCCACCGGTCAACGCCCACCCCCAACCTGGAAGCTGTCGGGCCCTGGCGGCCAGGACAATGCGAACCACGCCCTCGAACATCAACATGCCCGCGATGATCAGTGTCAGCGACATCAAGCTCGCGAACGGGTAGAACGCCATCGCGGCGGCCAACAGCACCTGGACGACGCCGGTTAGGAACGATTCCAGCTTGGCACCTTTTTCCAAGAAGTAGATGCCCGAAAGATTGAAGCAGCCTACGAACAACAGTGTCAGGGCAATGAACGTCCCTACCACTCCGGTCGCTAACACAGGAGCCATCAAGGCCAGCATTCCGCCCACCACCGAGATGACGCCGGCTGCCATGACCCACCCCCATTCCTTCGCCAGGGAACGGACTGCGGCAATCGGATTGAATTCAGCGGCTGCGTATTGAACGTGATTGTGATTCGAATCATTGCTTGCGATGGACATCATGCTGCTCCAAAAAAATCGATGTTGTCTTGTGGCCTGTCTGCAAAAGAAAGGGACGAAGTCGCCGCTGAATTACATCCGAACGCAATAATTCCAAGATTTCTTTTTTGGCGACGAAGAATCTACTGCGGTCACGGAGTTGCGATGTCGCGAACGAGACTCGTGGAGGGGCGTGGCAAACGCTCTCGATAGCGTTGACAAACGAGTCGCTCCGGTATGCCGTGGACACGAACGCACGAAATGCTGAGACTCGTGTCGGCTTGCGAGCCCGAACGGCGTCACGATCGCGACCAACCGCCGATTCGTCGGCCTTGCCATACGTCTGGTTTGCGCGCGAGAATTGGCGAGACTCCCTGACCTAATCGATAGCCTTCGGCCCACTCACAATGCTTCGCCTACCGACCGCAACGCTCATCGCGAACGGCGCGCTACCTTGGTTGGTCCTAGGATCGGCCGCCATGTTTGTCGGCAGCATTCTGGTCGCCTGGATGCTGATCGTGCACATGCCGGCAGATTTCCTGACACGTGATTGTCATGCGCCGACTGCCTTCGCATCGCGTCATCCCATCATTCGATGGACTTGGCGAATTTTTCGAAACGTCTTTGGTGTGCTGCTTGTGAGCGTCGGTCTGGTGATGCTGGTGACACCAGGTCAAGGCATCTTGTTCATCTTCCTAGGCGCG
Source organism: Rubripirellula sp. (assembly GCA_051010815.1). Taxonomy (GTDB): domain Bacteria; phylum Planctomycetota; class Planctomycetia; order Pirellulales; family Pirellulaceae; genus Rubripirellula. Next base: position 8,681 of record JBPCVD010000225.1, on the reverse strand, counting down.
ACCATGGTCGACTTCCCACGCAAACAGCAGGTGATTCGTCGACTGCTGGGACGAAAAGGCGTGCTCAATGTGATCAATCGCGTACGCCGCAAAGCCAATAAGCCTGAACTCACACCGGTCGAGTCCTCAATCACCTAGAGCGCGGACCCCGTTCCCGATCCCTTCCAAGTGCATGCAATGCTCAAGGCTTCGTTGCCATTCTTGGGGTGGCCCAAATCTGGACCTCGAACAGGGTAGACCAGCGAGACGCCAAGAATCGGGCCACGCGAAGCTAGAACCGCCAATATAAAACGAGCGGGCGACTCCCACCGAATGCCGACTAGCCGCGATTCGGAATTCGCGGCAGCGACCGAACTCGATCCAGTTCGGCCTGATAAGCTTCGATTTGATCGATCATGGAGCCTCGCATTTCAGGGTCGACGCGAATCAGTTGGTTCTTGAGTCGATCGATCTCGTCACGGAGCGATGTCGCCCTGACCTTGTAGGCTTCATTCAGACGCTCACCAGACTCCACATACTTCAATTCGATTTCCGTGGCGAAGTCACCAAGTTCCAACCGCTGCCGTTCGGATTCCGACATTCTCTGTTGCAATGAACCAAGTTGCGAACGCAGCACGATGCGATAGGACTGGCTGGCTCGTACCCATTCATCGCTCAGCGATAAAATTCGAAAGGTTGCAGCGCCAATTCGACTCTCTAATCGGCCAAGCATCCCATCACCCAAGCTGGCAGAAGACTCATCATCGCCCGCTTCCCTCTGAATCAACTGGCCGTTCACCTCCATCAGGGTCGACCGTTCGGATCGCGTCACTGCAATCGACTCACGGAAGTTCACCCAGCGCTGCTCCAGGTAGGTATTTCGTTGTTGCAACAACAGGTCGGCCAATTGCATGAACTGCTGTCTTGATGCCTCGCTGAGCAAGAGCGAGGATTCTCGCAAGCGGATAGATTCCTGTTCCAGAGACGCAACTTCAGCTTCCCACCGCTCGCGTTGAGACGCCGCCTCCACCTGAAGTTTGACATTGAGCAACTCGTATTCTCGCAACTCTTCGTCGTTCAAATCGATCAGCGCAACGCGAGTCTGCTCGATCAACAAACGCATCGTTTCTCGCCGCTTCGACGAAGTGACACGTTCCGCATTACGATCCGAGTCGTACCATTGCGTCCACTGACGCTGAAGATCATCGCCGCTTGAGAAGATGTTCGATCCAATCACCGACACCTCACTCAGTTCCAGCTCCGCCCAGGCCGGGGCCATCCTACGGCCGAGGTACCTAACCCTGGTCTCAGACTCCAAGTGACGGTTCTGAAACATCTCGGCAATGGCGGCTCGAGCCTCATCCAACTCGCCATCCAAGCCACGCCCGGCTTCACTACTAGCCGACTGAAACTCAGCCCGAAGCCTTTGAAAGGCACCCCTCAGCGTCTCAGCTTTGTCACCTAAATCTCGAAGCCTCCGCTGCCTTGCTTCTCTGTCGCTCTCCCCACGGATTCTTCGGAGCGGGGCGTCTGCCGAAGCAGGCTTATTTCGAGTCACTCGATCTGTTGCGGGATCTTTATCGATCTCCCCTTGTCCAAACGCAGCACGCGAGAACAAGACGGTTGCAACGAAAAGGCACATACCAAGCCTGTGCAGGCAGACCGGATGGAGTCCCTCGTCGCATCGCGAACTGTTGGATGACCGATTCATGTCGAGTCGTTCGAATAGAAAACTGAACGCCAAGCGACCAGAGGGAATTCCGGCCTCGCTTGGAAAATTACTGTAGCTCAGAGTCACGCCCTGGCTTCACCACCGAGCGTCATGCTCCTGCTAGCCTCCGCCGCCCCCTCTCGGGGCGTCGCGCAGACAACGTAAGAATTTACACGGACGATGCTCTTTTACAGCCCGCTTTTCCAATTCTTTCAGCCAACTCGCCCCCATCGATCGGCACAGACAACCTAACCGGAATCAATCGCACGGCTCATCAGAATTCAGTCCCACCCCGATCGACGCTCGCAGTGTCATCAGAGCGTCGCAATTAGACTGGATCCATCCTTCCTCCCGAATGGCGCGGGGACGAATCGCCTCCACCTCTGATTGCGACGCAATGGAACACGAAACCAAACCAATGAATACGAAGGAACTGACACAAGCCGTTTCAGTTCTGCTGGAGCGCGAGGAAGAGCGTGAAGCACAGCGACGGAAACGAAGCATTCGCAAGACCCGACGTCGACGGGAGCAAATGGAAGCGAGCGTCAACAAGCTCGCTCACTCGATCGAAGTGATCAAATGGTGCATCGTCAGTATCACCACCGTCATGGTCATCGCATTGGTGGTGGTGATCATGGTGGTCATGGAAGTTGAGCGAGAAGCTGAACGCATCAAAGGGGAGGTTCAAGAGATCAAACAAGAAGCGGAGGTCATTCGCGAGAAAATCCGTCACCCCTTCGAGACACTCGGTGGAAACCTGGGACGTCGGCTCGAAAACATGTTGCTGGATTCGGACCAGTAGGACGCACCAACGAAAAAAGCCGCAGCAAACTGCTGCGGCTTTCCGTGTTCAATGTTGCGGCTGGACGCCGAATTGGCTGCGGTTCGGCTAGAAACCAATCACAGGAGCGAAAGTGGTTGGCACCACTGGTGTGAAAGGAATCACAGGCGGTGCATAAAAGCTGGTCACTACGGGCGGCCTTGCCACGACAACTGGGGCAGAGATGACCGGACGCGCCACGACAACTGGAGCGGAAACCACAGGGCGGGCGACGACAACGGGAGCCGAGACGATTGGGCGTGCCATCACCACAGGTGAGGGAACGAACGCTGGTCGAGCGACGACGACAGGAGCCGGTGTAAGAACAGGGCGAGCAACCATCACGGGCGATGTCATCACTGGACGAGCCACCGTGACGGGCGCCGCAACAGCGACAGGAGCGGAGGCAACAATGGGTCGGAAGACGACTCGTCGACCAAACAATCCTCGCCGTTCGGCGGTGTAACCCACGACCGCAGGGACGACCGGTTGCACCGCAACGGGCCATTGCGCATGAGCATTCGGCTGGCAGGCAAGGGCGAGGCATATCGCCACCAAGCCAATGCATAAAAATCGCGTCACGGTTCGCATGAGAATCTCCTGTACAAAATGCTCCGACGTCTGAAGCGAGTCCATCAAGATAGTTGCTAATGGAGCAAGATGCACAAACTACCGAAAGTAGACAGGAGATTTTTCTCGGCGAATCTGCCGTTACTTTCTCCTCTCCTCAGTAAACGGTAGCGGCTGGGCAACGCTGGGCAAGGGATCGCGGTGGCCCACGCCAAGATCCGAACTCTGAAACCTAGCTCCGTTCAGGGCTCGAATGGTTCGCCTTTCCGCAAGGCAGACGGGCTCACCGATCCGAAGGAGAGCTGATAAAGCTGCCATTGCTGGAATGTCCAGTCGGTGAACTCAACGGTGGCCAGGTCAACGATTCGGATGTATCCCAAACGCGTTTGCGGAGCCGTCGGGACGTAAACGGCTCCCATCCGCCGACCGGAGGCAGCGTCAGTGTACTCGGAGCTCAAAACGCCAAGAGTGCGGACGTCGCTGGAAGGCCAGTTCAAAATGACGATTTGTGTTTTGCTGCGTGCGTTGGACAATTCAGAAAGCAAACGGTCGTCCCATCCCAATAAACCGCGTAGAGACTTCTTCTTGCCGAGCAACGGAAAGACACCAAACAGAATCAATGCTCCGACGATGGGCGGTCCAAGCACAACCGTCAATGCCGACAGAAGAACGGCGAGCGGTCGACTACCGAAGACATCAAAAAGGGGAACCAATAACGTTCCCACATACGCAATCGCGCATAGCACGACCAATGCGATCAATCCATGCACGTAGACGCGCACCCAAGTACTCAAAAGGTGCCCGTTGTTAAGACCAGACGGATCAACCGCCGAATCATTCTCCATCAGGACACTCCTTTGCGGCTCGACTGCGTCACGGTGAACGGCACGCGGAAATCGAAAAACTTAAACAATCTCATCGATACCACCTGTCGTCGCCGGGTCGCGGAAAACCCACAAACGCAGAACTCCGCGGGCATCATCGCAAGACGGCTCGAAATGTGGGTAAACCAGCCTCTTAACGCTCCTAATGTAGCAGGTCGCAACGGACGGTAAGTCGCGATTTACAGACGCCCCCTACGCGTCGAACAACCTCATGTCGATGGACGCAAAATTCCACTGCTCACGCCTTCGACTCCAAGCCACCGCTTGAAATGTGATAAAACGATCGCTGTCTGAAATCGATTGATTTCGCGTTTGTCTCCGCGATGAATCCGATCCACTCCCACACGATCCGACTACCCACTGCTTGAAGGAACTCCGTCATGTCCGATGCCAAGTCCGCTCTCGACGACCTGTTGACCACCCTCAAAAAAGAACGTGATGAATTAAAACTCCAGATGCACTTGGCAAGCATGGACGCAAAGGACGAGTACGACCGGCTATCCGACAAATGCGATCAGCTTTCCAATGAGTACGAGCCTGTCTCGAAAGCGGTCGAAGACACCGCCGACAATGTGTTTTCGGCGCTCGGGATGGTCGCCGACGAGCTGAAAGTCGGTTTCGACCGCGTTCGCAAGGCGATCGGCAACGAGTCCAAGTGAGTAAGCATTCCGCTTGACCATCTGCCACCGCTCGACGCTGGTCGGGATCACATGCCCGGAAAGGATCCACCTTGGACGTCTCTGACCTACCTCGCCTGGTGCGTAACACCGGCCGATTCCATGAAGTCGTTGCGGTCGCGATGAAGTACGGTATCGCTCCGTGGCTTGGGGGCGTTCGAGCCGAGTGGGTGCAGCGACATCTGCGCACCAGTGACGGTCAGCAAATCAGCGAGTTGCCGCATGAAGTCCGCGTCCGGATGGCATTGACCGAGCTCGGCACGACGTTCATCAAGCTGGGTCAGATACTGAGCACACGCGCGGATTTGGTGGGTCCGGAACTTGCCGATGAGCTGGCGCGGCTTCAGTCCAACACGCCGGCGGACTCACCGGAAAGCGTCGTTCGGCTGGTAACGGCAGAATTCGAAGCGGCGCCCGATACCGTCTTCCGAGAATTCGACCCGGTGGCATTCGCATCGGCCTCGATCGGACAAGTCCATCATGCCATTCTCAAGAATGGCACTGCGGTGGTCGTTAAAGTTCAACACGAGGGCATTGAAGAGCGGGTTCAGAATGATCTCGAAATCCTGATCCAGTTGGCCGGGCTGGCGGAAACCTACTCCACTGAGTTGGCGCAATATCGTCCGCTCGCGACGGCGCGTGAGTTTAGCAAGACGCTGCGCGACGAGCTAAACTTCACTCGCGAGCAGCACAACCTCACCCGTTTCGCTCACAACTTTAAAGACGATCCCCGAATCAGTATCCCTGCTCCGCACTTGGAATGCTGTTCCGAGCGAGTGCTGACGATGGATCAATTGCACGGGATCAGTCTGAACGATCGAGAGGCGTTGGTCGCCTCTGGATACGATCTGTCGGACATCGCACGCCGCGGGGCGAAGATGTTTTTGGATATGGTGTTTCGCGATGGCTTCTACCATGCGGATCCCCATCCCGGAAACTTGATGGTCGTTGAAGATGCCGCGATCGGTCTACTTGACTGCGGAATGGTCGGTCGAGTCGACGAAGATCTTCGTGAACAAATTGAAGACCTATTGATGGCCGCCATCGATCGGGATAGCAAACGCTTGCTCGATAGCGTTGTCGAATTGGGCGAGGTGCCGCCCGACTTTGATCGTGCTCAGCTGCAGATTGAATTGGTCGAATTCATCGAGAACTTTGGGACTCAGTCAATCGACAATTTCGACCTGAGTGGGGCGTTGAACGGCATGACGGATATCATTCGCCAACACCACATTTTACTGCCCTCTCGCGTGAGTCTTCTGGTCAAGATGTTGGTGATGTTGGAAGGAACGGCCCAACAACTGTCGCCCGACTTCAACATCGTTGAGCTTCTCGAGCCCTACCGCGTGGAGTCGATCAAGCGTCGTTTGTCGCCGCAACGAGCCTGGAAGAAACTGCAGTCAGCACAACGTGACTGGAGTCGATTGGCGGAGACTTTCCCGGCGGACGTCACCGACATCATGACGCGCATCCGTCGTGGCAGTTTCAACATCAACCTAGAGCACCGCAAACTCGATAACATCGTCAATCGAATGGTGCTAGGGATTCTGACCGCCGCTCTCTTTGTCGGCTCCGCCTCACTTTGGAGCAACAACGTCAAGCCGCTGATTCGCGATACGTCCGTCCCCGGCGGTCTTGGCTGCCTGGCCGCCGTCTACCTGGGCTTCACGCTCATCCGTGCCATCAAAAAGTCGGGCGACATCTACGGCCCGGACAAATGAATCGACGCTAGTCGCCAGGGCTTCGTGTTATCCGCCCCAAAAACTTAGCGTTCGTTCGATCACCCAAAAAGCCGCGACGGAACCGATCGCGTAGGCGGGCAGACGCGACAGCCATTCCGGGGCCGTGAAGGGAATCCGACGGAGGATCGCGTAAGCTGCAACAGCCGCGGCAACGAACATCAGTTGCCCCGCTTCCACCCCCAAGTTGAACGTCAGCAGCGCGAGCGGGATCGAACGCTGTGGCAACCCTACATCGCTCAATGCACCGGCGAACCCGAATCCATGCAACAACCCGAACGTGAATGACACCAGCCACGGCCACTGTGCGGTCAGGCCGGGATTGCCTTGTCGCCCACGTAGTATTTCCGCCGCAACAAACACAATGCTAAGCGCAATGATGGCTTCGACCGGAGGCCCGGGTACGTTGACCAATCCGAGCGTAGCCATCGCCAAAGTGATGCTGTGAGCAATCGTGAACGCCGTGATCGTCCAAAATAGCTTTCGCCAATCCCCAACAATCAACAACAACGCCAGCACGAACAACAGATGATCAATCCCGAGCAGAATATGCTCGACACCCAACACAAAGTAGGTCCAGGCAACGCCGAACAGACTTGGCTCCGCCTCGACGACGTACGTGGGGGAATCGGGCGTCAAACGATGCGTCAGTTCGGCACCATCCAGCCTTTCCAAACGCAGCAGCACATCGGTGAACGTACCACTCAGCCCGTCGATCGTGATGGGCGTACCGGTCAGTCCCCCTGGCCGACGAATCGTCATCCGCTGCAGGTGACCGCCTGCTAGAAACGCGCTCACCGGTTCGCTGACTTGCACATCATCTGCAAAACTCAAGTACAACCCCAAACGCTGGTTCGTGCCTCGCGCCGGCACCTTCCAAACCACGTCATATTGCTCCGGGTCGGTCTGAGTAATTTGCAGATACGCCGGCCGCATCTCATGGGCGATGACTGGCTTGGGTTGCCCCAGTCCGATCACCGCAAACCCAATCAAGAAGACAAAGACGCGAAGAAGACCGCTCATGTTGCGTCGCCACCGTCGGCGCGAGTGAGGCTCTGCGATCCCTTCTCGGTTTCCAGCGCGGCCCCCGATCGCTCGAGCGTCTCCGGCGATTCCGAAGAAGCATCCTGAGCAGATGATGCGCTCGCTGGCCAATTCACGATCACATCGTATTTGTCCCGCAGGGAAGCATTGATCGCCGCCCGACTTGTCACGCGATGATCATTGCTCCACTCACGCTCAACAGCTGAGCGTATCTCGTCCAAGTTGGGGTTCCGCCCCTCTTCGCGAGCGTCGATGCGAACCAAGTGCGTGCCCAACCCGGACCGCAGCGGACCTTCCCACTTCCCGGTCTCCAGCGGCTCGAGCTGGCCAGCAAAGCCAAACCCGAAGTTACGGTCGATCTCTTGCTGTGCCGCGAGCTCGTATGCTTCCGGCACAAGACTGGGATCGCCCTGCACTGTCTCTCCGCTTCGAAGATCGCTCAGTTGCGTTAGCAAGAAGCCCTTTGGATCATCGCCGTGCTTCTCAGGATTGAAATAGAGCTGACGAAAGGTGTACTTCGGCGACTCCCGAAACCGTGCCTGATTTTCATCGAGGTACTCCTGCAACTCTTCGTCCGTGGGATCGGCAAGCGAGGTCGCATCATCGGTCAGGAACTCCAACTTCTGACGAAGACGCCGTCGAATCACCGTATCGTCCCGATCAATTCCCATCGCAACCGCTTGCCGATAGAAGATCTCTTCAAGCACGAAGTCGTCCACCAATCCTTGGAGTTCTTCGCGAGTCGGAGGCCGTTGCCACGTTTTCGCGAACACGGTCGCGAACTGCTCGATCCGCCCTTCACTGACAACAATTTGCTGATCCGCATCGACTTCGTCAGCATCACCAACCCAGCGGAAAAGCGTAAACAACGCTGCCCCGGCGAGCAAAAAGTGAACAAGCGGTTCTCGAATGAATTGGTTCATGAATTCGATTATATGCGTACTTTCCCGAAACGGTTCGGGGCGGTGATTCTAGTTGAACCAGGACGAAGCAGCGACCACTCGGCGATCCAAGATGCAACTTCCTGAATGCACCGCGTGAGTACGCCTCGCTCGCCTGCGTTTCCATGCCCCCGGCCCGACCAGACGTTCTCGCTCACAAGCAAGCGATCATGATCGGCGTGAAACCAGTTGTGAAACACGCATGAGATCCGCGGCGATTCAGGCGTTTTTGCGATTGATCTTTCGATCAACATCTCGCAATGGCTATGCATGGCTCAAGTGTGTGCCCAGCCAAGGCTCCAAACTCTGGACGCAC
>JBPCVD010000224.1:0-15927 GCA_051010815.1 Rubripirellula sp. | reverse complement strand
CCGCGTTGGTGGACAATCTCTACGAAGGCGGCCCTGGCTCGACGCCAACGAGCGACGGAGAGCGGGTCTACACCGTTGGCAAAGAAGGACAACTCATCTGCTTCGAGTTCGACGATGGGACTGTGATCTGGAGTCGTGACCTTCAGGACGACCTTGGCGTTTCATTGCCTGAGTGGGGCTTCAACGGATCGCCATTGATCCACGGAGACCAGTTGATCTTGGAAGCAGGTCGAGTTGTCAGCTACGACAAATCGACCGGAGAGGTGAACTGGATGACCGACACACACACGGCGGGGTACGGGTCCGCAGTTCGATTCCAACCCCAGGGACGAGATCTCATCGCAACGCTCGACTCGGATGCCGTCCGAGTCGTCCAGGCCAAGGACGGACGTGAAATTGACGTCTTTCCTTGGAAGTCTCCTTTCCGCACGAACTCGACAACGCCGATCCCAAAAGACGAAACGCTCTTTGTCTCCACGGGCTACCAAGTCGGCTGCGGGCTCTTTCAACTGGTCGACGATCAACTTGAATTGACCTACGAACACAGGAAGATGCGTAATCATTTCAACAACAGCATCCTGCACGACGGACATCTGTACGGATTCGACGGCAATTCCAATTTTGGCCGCGTGGTACACCTCACCTGCATGAATCACGCAACGGGCGAAATCTTATGGAAGGAAAGCGGTCTCGGCTGCGGTTCGCTCATGATCGCCGATGACAAACTTGTCCTGCTCAGCGACGACGGACGTTTGATCATCGCGGAAGCGACGCCGACTCAGTTCCGCGAGATCTGCCAGTCATCCATTTTGACAGGTCGTTGCTGGACGGTTCCCGTTTTACTCGACGGTTGCGTCTATGCCAGAAATGCTGCGGGCGATTTGGTTTGCGTGCGATTGCCTTGATGAATTCGGGATGTCCACCATGCAACTTTGCCTAGTTAGTCCGCTAAGAGAAACGCTCGACGACCATTCTTCTCGCGCTCTCAAACACTTGATTCTCATGCCACGCTCACACGACGATAAAATTGTGGAATCGATCCGCTTGTATCGCGAAGCACTCAAGCAAACGCAAGCTCTGTACATCGAAAGCGGTGAACTGGTTCGAGGTTCCTACGGCTGGCTGACCGGTGGCGACCATGCTGATGCTGCCTCGATCGCAGATCAGATGAACGACCTTCACCAAGGCTTCCTGATGAAGGTGTTTGCCGCTGTCGTACCGGGAGTCGACGGACGGAACATCGGACAACGTCAGATGGGGCGAGCGTTGCTGGAACACATCTGGGGCAAGACGGTGATGGGCAACCAGCTTCAAGAAGCCGTTGACTGGCTGATTGGAGCATCCAAAGATTTTGAATGGCGTGACTTGGTACGACCCTTCGCAGAGATCCCCGCGATTCGCGACCGCTGGGGCGAATTGGAAACGCTCGCAATGCGAATGGCTAATCTGCTGGCTTCGGTCGATGGCAATGTGTCTGTCGCGGAAAACCAAAGTTTGGCGGCGATGCGTCGACAGTTCGACGATCTGCAAGGGCATGCCCCGGAACATTTGGCAAGTGAAGAGGACACAAACAACGCGCGCGATGCGCTGAAGTGGCTTCGAGACGAAGCGAAACGACTACGCGATGGTGTCGACGTCACAGCAGCCGAAAAACCGACACCGATGGCAGGTCCCGGCGGGTCAGCGAACGCTCCAGATCCCAAGCCTAGCAAGAAGACGGTTCCACCCGCGGATGACCGAACGCCCGAGCAACGGCTTGCAGACGCACGCGCGAAGCTCGATCGTCTGGTAGGTCTTGACGCCATCAAAGACCAAATCCAAACGCTGACGAACTTCCTGAAGATGGAACGGCAGCGTGAAGAAGCAGGGCTGCCAACCACCAAACCGAGTCTGCACATGGCATTCGTCGGCAACCCGGGTACCGGGAAAACGACAGTCGCAAGAATTGTGGCCGAAATCTACGGCGCTTTGGGAGTGCTCAAGGATGGTCACCTGGTTGAAACGGATCGCAGCGGATTGGTCGCAGAGTACGCGGGGCAGACCGGCCCCAAAACGAACGCCAAAATCGACGAGGCGCTCGATGGTGTGCTATTCATCGACGAGGCTTACACGCTGATCGATGAAAGTGGACAGGATCAGTACGGACGCGAAGCGGTTCAGACTCTTCTGAAACGAATGGAAGACCAACGGGATCGCCTCGTCGTCATCTTGGCTGGCTATCCCAACGAAATGCAGAAAATGATCCGCAGCAACCCGGGACTCAGTTCACGGGTCGGGACCACAATGCATTTTGATGACTACCCGCCGGAAGCCCTTTGCCGCATCTTCGAATTGATCGCTAACAAGGCCAAGTACACCCTTCCAACCGAGTCGCGTCGTCGACTGCTACGCGGATTCACCTATCTGTACATCGGACGCGATCGGCACTTTGGCAACGGACGCAGCGCGCGAAACAGCTTTGAGAGAAGCGTTCGACGAATGGCGAACCGACTGGCTAAAATCACCGAAATCGATCACGACCTGCTGACGACGCTAGAACCGGAAGACATCGAAGTTGCCGGCGTAACGCAAACGCACTTGTCCGCCATGGCCGAGGAGCCAGGGTCCGTTCGTGTGAAGTGCACGCACTGCGAAGCGGCGCAAGTGGTCGATGACAAACTGCTCGGCACTGAAATCGATTGCACGTCCTGCGACGAATCGTTCAACGCTGATTGGGGCGAACCGGTCATGACGCTGCCTCAGGCTGACGCTGACACCAAGTCCGAAGCAACGCAAGAACAGGCGGAATCGGAAACCGCCACTTCCGATTCGTCGGCCACGCCCAACGTGGAAACGGAATCATCCAACGGATAACTCGCAGATGCGATTCACGCTGACTTGGGCCGGCTTGCGACCGACGAACGGCTAAACCTGAATCGCATGGAAAACGTAGCGTGCACATGAACACGCTGCCATCGATGGGTCACAGAGCCGACGGCAGAATTCGCGTCAGCCTAACGCTGATCATCGATCAACGTTTGACACGTGCGTTGCCTTCCCAAATGCTCCACACTTGGTCTTCATCCGCTGGCTGACCATAGTCGGTGTACATGGTCGCTGCCAACGCTCCGGTCGCCCATCCGAAGTGGGTGCACTTCTCGGCTTCCCATTGGTTCAGCACACCGTAAAGCAAGCCACCGACAAATCCATCACCACCGCCGATCCGATCCAACACACCAATTTCTCGCGGCTTGACGACATGCCAGTCATCACCACTCGAGACGATGGCACCCCACATGTGAGAGTTCGCACTCTCCACTTCTCGCAGGGTGGTCGCAAAGAGTGAGGCTCCCGAGTATTCCTGCTTCACGCGTTGAATCATTTCCTTGAAGCCTTCGATCTTGGCAGCAATGTCTTCGCCACCTGCATCTGGGCCCTTGATATCGAGGCACAGCTGGAAGTCTTCTTCGTTACCGATCAGGATATCCGACAGACTTGCGATCTCCTTGAATGCCGCCGACAGTTCCTCTTCGCGACCTTGCCAGAACGACGCGCGATGATTCAGGTCGAACGAGATCCTTGAACCATGCTTCTTCGCCGCACGCGCGATTTCTAAGCAGAACTGACTCGCGTCTTCCGATAACGCTGCGATCAGCCCAGACATGTGAACGATTTTGGCGCCCTCATCACCGAAGATGCGGTCCAAGTCAAAGTCTTTGACGTTCAGATGCCGCCCAACTTCTCCCGCACGATCGTTTTGCACTCGTGGACCACGCGTGCCCCAACCACTGTCGGCCATGTTGATCTGGTGCCGCACACCCCATGGCGTTTCCTGCTCGAACTCCGGTCCTTCGTAATCCATGTGACGCCGTGCCAGGTCATCTTTGATGAATCGGGCGACCGGGCTGCCTTGGACGAATGCGGTAAGGATCTTTACCGGCAGCCCCAGGAACGAGGAGACGCTGCCCACATTCGACTCGGCACTGGTCGCCTGCATCTTGAACGTATCGCTGCAGTGAAACGGCTGATGCCCAACCGGCGTCAATCGAGTGCCCATGCTGGTCGGAATCACGAGCGAGTACTTGGCGTCACTACGAAGTTCAATCATTTCATCATCCTGTGGTTGCTACGTTGTACAAAGGATACGCTCGCAAGCACGCAACGCTCGGGAGCAGAGTTTCTTGGGGGAGGGTTCCGCATTTGCCATCCCATTGATGGTGTCCCATCGACGGTGTCCGCGGCAGTGCCGAACATTGAACACACCGTGAATTGCCAAGCTAGATCGTGACCGACGCGAACCCGCCATCGACAGCAATGTTCTGACCAGTCACGAACGAGGATGCTTTCCGACTGGCCAGCCATGTCACAGCCCCGGCCAACTCCTCCGGTTTCCCGAATCGATCCATCGGCGTGTGGCCAATGATCTGACCACCCCGTTCGGTATAACTTCCATCATCGTTGAACAGCAGTTTTCGATTTTGCTCGGCTGGGAAAAAACCTGGGCTGATCGCATTCACTCGCACGCCAGTCGTCGCCCATTCACGCGAAAGCCACAGGGTCAAGTTGATCACGGCAGCCTTCGCAGCTGAGTAGGCTACCACGCGTGACAGCGGGATCATTCCCGACATCGACGCGATATTGATCACGCTACCGACACCCGCGTCGATCATGTCTTGACCAAAGATCTGACTCGGCAGCAAAGCACCGCCCACGAGATTCAGATCAAAGACATCTCGCCAAGCGTCCAGAGGCAATTTGCAATAATCGCCGCCCGGCGGAATCGTCGCATCGGGCCGGTTACCACCCGCCGCGTTCACAAGAATCGATGCAGGCGCTCCGGACCACGTCTTGATCTGTTGCCGGGCCTCGTCAAGCGACTCGGCGCTCAAGCCGTCGGCGGTAAAGAATTTTGCCTCGCCGCCAGCTTCCGTGATACGACTCGCGCGTCCGTTGCCCCGTTCCGCATTACGACCCACCACGGCCACCTTCGCTCCAGCCGAACCGAGCGCCTCGGCCATCATGCCACCGAGCTCCCCTGTGCCGCCGATTACAACTGCCACGTCGTTGTCGAGATTGAACAGGTCATTCATGCCGGTGTGAGCTCAATAAAAAGGGAGGATTTGGACGAGATTCATTTTGGATGAACTAAGCCGGACTCAACCTTGCCGCGAACATCACGCGCTGTCGTGACGTTTCCTCGGGCCCAAGAACGGAATGATCGATCTCAACGGCTCGGGCCCTGAAGACTGCGACCCCAGAACCGAGACTCGATCGCTATTGCCAAGGCGGAATTCATCAACGCCAATCTCGCTGTGAGGCAAGGAGATTATGGCGTCGATTTGGGCAGGATCGGGGCCGGGCCGAGGGGGTCGGTTGATGTTTCAGGCAGAAGCATCCGGCGGACAGCAATGTATCCTCTACCCCTTTTTCACAACAGGTCCCGTCTTTCACAGCAGGTCCTGTCGAATTCCGACAGCTTCGATCGCTTCTGGTATCTCGCAGCCGCAGGCCTATGGCGATCAAGGCAACCGAAAAATGACCTCGGAGGAACCCAGGCTGCCGTTGAGTAGGCAGCCCAACGGCACCAGCGCGGCCTTCACCAGCAGACTTCGACAAACAGAGTCGCGTCGTGCGGCGAGAAGGCGACCACACGACTTGCGATTTCAGAACCATGTCCGTCGCGGTAAGTATTGACGTCGCGACAACTTGGCAACACTCATTCGACGAAAGATTCCGAGCCCTAGAATTCGCCAACAACTTCCGAAGCCGCGCGCGTCCCCAACGCACCCCACAGCCCGAAAGGGCTTTCCGCGCCGGCGACCATCGGCGCGATGCTGCTGTCGCTCAAATCACCGTCGGCATTCATGTCGACGAACACGGTGGATTCATGCTGACTGCCCGCATCGATCGAATCAGTGATGTAACGAACCGCACCGTCCGCCATCAGCACGTGAACACCGCCGTGGTGGCGACTACTTGCTGGCGTCACGCCACCCATCAAGGGCGAGATCACAGAGCCGATCGACCCGCACATTCCCTGATTGGGCGGCAGGATGGTGTTGAAGGCAGTACACAAATGCAAACCGAGCGCCCATGCGTACCCGCGTCGGTAATCGAGCTCGACGGCGACAGCCTTCGGACCCCAAAAACGTGGACGATTCGGATCACGATGCCCCTCGTCCTCACAATAGTCAGGATGATCGGCGACGACATCCAGCGTGACGACAGAGAGCTGCGTCGTAATATCGGCGTCACCCAAATCTGTATTGATCTCGCCGGCCATGATCGTATTGGCAAGTCCGTCCTTGATGTCCCGAAAGCCGATGAATTCGCGCGCGACGAAGACGCCCCGAGCGGAACCTCGTGCCGCAATCGCCGCATTACGATCAGAACGCCACGGCCCGATCGTTGGCAGGAGCGGCCCGTGGTTGACCATCGCAGAATCGCCCAGGCATGACGCATAATTGATCCGCGCATGGGCAGGCAAACCTTGGCCAGGATCACTTGGGCAGCGAAAGGTCGGTATCTCAGTTAACCAAGGCTCGTAACGACTCACCGCATGACTTGCCAACCGCTTGTAGGGGCATGGCCCCATCGGCGGAAACGGATCGCCGGTGATGGGGTCGATCAGCGAGTTGGAGATCTCCTCCCACAGCGTCTGCTGTTCCAAGAAGGGTGTGATGCCAACGAATGCGCTCAACGCATTGGCGTTGGTTCCGACGATCGGCTCGAAAGCAGATGCGATCGGCAGACCACCACTACCACCCTGGTACTGCGGAAGCGTCTTATATGCGGAGTGATAGTTGTGATAGGCGAGCCCAATCTGCTTCAACTGATTGCTGCAGCTCATGCGTCGAGCCGCTTCTCTGGCTGCTTGCACAGCGGGCAGCAACAAGCCAACGAGAACTCCGATGATCGCGACCACAACCAGCAACTCGACCAAGGTGAATGCTGGACGTTTTTGCGTTAGTAGCATGAACCGCTCGTGAAAGGGGACATCGATCATCCTCGCCTATCGGGACACTGGGTCGACTTTGTTGCCGATTGATTCCTCAGCCTCACCCACCGAAACGCCACAAGCATTGAAAGGGGCTGAAGCACGCAAGTCAATTCTTCACCCCCCAAGGTTGAGCCAGAGCTTAGTTTTCAAGACCAAGCGTCTCTCCGTCAGACGTCGACTCGACCGGCGCGGCGTACTCAGGGTTATCCCGCAAGAATTCATCCAGATCGCCCTGGCTGACCGACTTGGCCTCCGGCGCCGAGTCTCCGCAACCGACGCAGCCAAGCAGGCCGATGAAGAGTAGGCAGTAAATACAGGCTCGAACAGAAAAGGCGAGTCGCATGACTTACTCGGTGCGAAGGACTTCACGGACGTGACGGGAACAGCCAGCAGTCTAGCTTGCTCAAGCGTTCTGATCTGCCCTCAGTCACGAATCCGGAAGCGGAGGGCCGGTTCGCATCGACAGAAACTCGCCGTCAAATTACCTTGTCGGTAAACCTTGTCGGCGGCAGACTCTTGGTACGTTATCGGCCAGAGATTCTTGCCCCTTTCCGCGTCCCCAGATAGTTAGCTACCGGGAACCGGGCTGGCGAGCCTACGGAGCACTGGACGTGACCGAACCGACCCCACCGAGAATTGAAGCACTCTTTTTTGATGCGGTCGAATTGCCCACTGATCAGCGTGCATCATTCCTCGACTTGAAGTGCCAGAATGATTCGGAGTTGCGACGTCAGGTAGAGACACTGCTGGCGGCCGACCCAGCGGCGGGTGGAGCCGACTTTTTGGAAGTGGACTTTCTAGACGCCAGGCCCGACGCAAATATCGACGAACATTCATCCGCGACACCCAACGGACGAACTGATGACGTCGCAAGAGAGGGACATCGATTTCGCATCCTGTCTCAACATCGCGAAGGTGGCTTGGGAGAAGTATTGATCGCGTATGACCTTCAGCTCAACCGCGATGTAGCCATCAAGCAGATCAAACCAAAATGGCAATCACACGAAGAAGCCAAGCATCGCTTTGCCCAGGAAGCAGAAGTCACAGGGCGTCTAGAGCATCCTGGTGTCGTTCCGGTTTATGCCATGGGCACTTGGGAAGATGGGCGTCAGAACTACGCGATGCGACTGGCGACTGGCTCGCGCGAAGCTTTACCAGCAACTTCGCGACGAAGGATAAGAGTTCGAGTTGCCTGGAGATCGCGATCGACAAGTCACTGGCGACAAGTCGGCCGGGATCGACAAGTCGCCTGGGATCGCTTGGGCAATCGACCTGCAGATTCAATCCGGCGTTGCGACCGCCTCGACGATGACATAGGCTGACGCCGCTCACAACGACCAAGCAAATCGGTGGGACGAAATGTCGAGCCCTTCAGACAGCCCTAATGCCTCCACACCGGACGGTTCGTCGGATTCAGAATCCGCAACGACGATCACCATCCGACATGGGGCCTATCCCGAATTTACCTGGACGGCCGTTTTCGTCGGCTGGGCGATCGGCGCCCTGATCGCCGTCTCCATCGGCTACGCAGCTCTGATTCTCGGTTTTGCGATTGAGGGGTCCGAGCTCGCTGCGATCCTGGGCTGGGGCGTACTGCGTGGCGTGATGCGTCGCACCAGTATTGTCGAAAACAACATCAATCAGACGATCGCGTCTGCAGTCAACGGCGCCTCCTCCGGCATCATGTTTTCGGTGCCAGCGTTGTTCATCCTCAGCCGATCACAGGGCTTGGAATCGGTCGCCGATTTCAACATTCCCTTGATGATACTGGCCTGTGTCACGGGCTCGGTTTTGGGCTTGGCGTTTGTCATCCCTTTGCGAAAACAAATGATCGACTTCGATCGACTCGCTTACCCGGGTGGAATCGCAGTCGCGACAATCTTGAAGTCGCCCGGCGCAGGGGTTCGCAAAGCCGTGCTCTTGCTGGGCGGAGCATGTCTGTCGGGCTTGGCGCACTTGTTGGTGCTGAGTTTCTTAGGCGAAGATGCTGACTGGCACGCCGGGGAAAGATTTGGACTTCCATCCCTACTGAATATCAGCCTTTACTTATCCGTCATGACCGTCGGCGTCGGGTTTCTTTCCGGCAAGGGTGGATTCTGGTTCGGGGCCGGCGGATTCCTGTGCTACTTCGTTCTCTCTCCGCTCCTTTCGATGTTCGCAGGGTCGGAAGTCGCGATGCTTGTCGACTCACCCAACGAGATGCGAGGCGCGATTTACAAGCCGCTTGGAATCGGCATGTTGGTCGGTGCGGCGCTTGGCGGAATCATTGCCGCTTTTCCGTTGATCGTTAGCGCTCTGAAGTCGATGCACTCGGCAAGTCAGCAAACCAAAGATGGCGGCGCGAACGACGAAATGCCAATCGGTTTGCTTTACGGCGCGATCGGAATTGGCGCGATCGTGATGGTCTGGATTGCCTTCAGCTCGGTCGGCAGCATGTCGCTTGGCCGAGCCGCTGCGATGGCACTGCTGGGCACCGTGTGGGTCTGGATCGCGGGCGTGATCGTGGCCGAATGCGTCGGCCGAACCAATTGGTCACCGCTATCGGGGATGACGCTGATCGCTGTGACCATCCTGATTCTGATCGCGAAGGGTGGTCTCGACAAACCGGAAACCATCATCAGTTCCATGTTGGTGGGGGCAGCGATTTGCCTGGCGATCTCGCAGGCCAGTGACATGATGCTGGACCTCAAATCGGGATACCTGGTCGGTGCCATTCCACGTCGACAACAACTGGCCCAATTTGTTGGTGCCTGGTTGGGTCCGGTGATCGTGATATTCTTGATGATTCTCTTGAACAATCAATACGAAATTGGTTCGGACAAGTTACCCGCCCCTCAAGCACAGGCCCTCGCCCAAGTTACCGAAGGAATTCTGAACGATGATGTGCCCGCCTATCGCTACACGGCAGGCGGAGGCCTTGGCCTGCTGCTTGCACTCAGTGGCCTGGGTGGGATCGGAGTCCTGATTGCTCTCGGTTTCTACATGCCGTTCCCAATCGCATTGACTTACACGATTGGCAATTGCCTTCGGATTGGATCTGACAAAGTCATGGGCACAAAATGGAGTCATGAAGTTGGCATTCCGATCGCAGCAGGCTTGATCGTTGGGGAGGCTTTGATTGGAGTGGGAAATGCGTTGATCCGCGTCTTCTTTGCCAGTCCCGAAGCTCAAGAAGCCGCGCTAGGGCAAAGTCCGGAATCGATGCAACAAGCCATGCTTGGCGTTCAAACACTGACGATGTGGATGTGAGCCCATGATGCGTGCGATTGGACAAATCTTATTGTGGGGCGGATTCCTGGGAGCAGCTTTTTGCTCAGTGCTGCGGCTCGCGCCGCCGTCGGAGATGACGCCGGAGCCCACCGCGGAAACCGATCAAGTCGTTTCGGATTGGGCGACCATCCCTTGGGTTGGATATGGAACCTCGATGCTGTTTGGCGTCGCGGGTGTGGTCCTGTTACGAACCGCCAGCAAACGCGACCACCATGATGACGCCAAGACGGAGGCTGAATATTCTGTCGTGCAAAGCAGCCTTGCGTCGGTCTCATCGGTCGTCCAAGGTCTGTGTGACGACGAATCGGACATTGATCCGGCAAGGATCCTTCGAGCGATTGACGATCAATGCGCTGAGCCACTGTCAGATTTTGCCGACGCGCGGCAGTCTCTGGTCAAACGTTATGGCATGAATACTTATGCCGAGGTCATGACCGAATTCGCATCGGCCGAGCGATTTCTCAATCGCGCATGGTCGGCGGCCGCCGACGGCTACGTCGATGAGGTTCGCTCAAGCATCGAACGCAGCAATGGGCATCTCGGTAACGCTCGGAAATTGCTGAACGAGGCTGAGCAGACCGCCTAGCGGTTACGTTCGACAACGGTTGCTATCCCGTCGGTTGCCCGTCGATCCGGGCAAACCGCGTCTCCGACGCTTGAGCTATCCCCGAGATTCATCTGAACGGAATTCGCCGCCGTTCGATGCGTGTCAACTGGCGCAAGCATCCCCGCCACGGACGTGTCCCGCGCTCGTGCAGCGGCCTAACGTTCGCATGCGTTTGGACTCATCCTTGCCCGACTCAGTCCCGGTCAATCCCTTGGACAGCAGTCTCGTGATAAACTGCATCGCCCACCATCGAACCCACCTTCCCCTTGCGATTTCATGAACACTGTGACCCGCGTTCGCGTTCTTCCGCCCCACGTGACACGACTCGCCGGAGTGCTCCCTTGTTTGATGCTGGGATGCCTTATCGCCTCAGCCGAGGATTGGCCAGCGTGGCGTGGTCCGCGCGGCGACGGCACAAGCTCAGCCCAACGAGTGCCAACGGAATGGGATGGTATCACCGGCAAGAATATTCGGTGGAAAACAGCGATTCCTGGAAGCGGCTACTCTTCGCCAGTCGTCACCGGCGACCGAATTTTCCTGACCGCTTGTGACGCCGAGAAGCAAGCGCGGATGCTGCACTGCCTCGATCGCGATAGCGGTGTCATACGCTGGACACGTCAAGTTCTTGCGTCGCCTTTGGAAGGAATGCACAAGCTCAACAGTTACGCCTCGGGAACTCCAACGGCTGATGGCGACAGCGTGTTCGTGACATTCTTCCGTACCGACGCCACCAACGGAGAGCGTGGAGAGCCTGGCGAAATGGTTGTTGCAGCCTACGATTACGATGGCGAACAAAAGTGGATCGAATCGGTCGGGGCGTTCTCCAGCATTCACGGCTACTGCACGAGTCCCGTCCTGTTTGAAGACTTGGTCCTGGTCAACGGTGATCATGACGGTGAATCGTACGTTGCTGCCCTAAGTCGACACACCGGAGAATTGGTGTGGAAGACGCCGCGTGTGCATCGAACACGAAGTTACGTGACTCCGCTGCTGCGCGAGATCGATGGAACGATGCAGGCCGTCATGGCTGGAAGCAAGTGCGTCGCAGGGTTCGATCCTCGCACCGGCAAACGACTGTGGTGGGTCGAAGGCCCGACCGAACAATTCGTCGCTTCCATGGTGCATGACGACGACCACTTCTATCTGACGGCCGGATTTCCAACTCATCATGTGATGGCGATCCGCCCCGGTGGCAAGAACGATGTCACCGACTCCCACGTTGCCTGGCATGTGAACGATGCCAAGAGTTACGTTCCGTCGCCGGTCCTGGCCAATGGACTGTTGTTTGTCGCGGACGACCGCGGGATCGCGCACTGTTTCGATGCGACCAATGGCGAGCACGTCTGGCGTGAACGACTCGGACGGCACTTCAGCGCGTCCCTGGTGACCGTCAACGACCACGTTTTCTTCACGGCGGACGATGGGGCAGTCACGCTCATGAAAGCTTCTCGAGTACCGGAGCGGGTAGGCGTGAACCAGTTGGGTGAAAACGTTTTCGCGTCTCCCGCGATCGCAGGAGACGAACTCTTTCTACGTGGCGACGATCACTTGTTTTGCATCGCCGCAGAATAGCGAAAGACCAAATGCGGTTACCTGAGTTTGGCTTGCCTCGCATGCCGTTCCGATTCCGAAGTCCAAAGCTGGATGAGCTCCTCCAGTTTTTCGGGCTGCTGCCCCGCCAAGTCAACTAATTCCAACGGGTCGCTCCGCAAATCGTAGAGCTCCCATTGCTTCTTGTTCATGCTCACAAGCTTCCAGCCTTCGTGACGCAGCGCTTTTCCCTTGGCATGCTGGAAGAACAACGTTTCATGGTCTGCAACACTGCCTCCCGTAAACGCAGCGGCCAGCGACCGACCATCCAATTCAATTGCGTCTTCATCGGTACCGTTTCGGGGTAACTCGACACCCGTCACCGACGCCACCGTTGGCACGATATCAATCAAATGCGAAACCGCTGAGTTGATTTTCCCTGGTGTCTTTATTCCCTGCGGCCAATACGCGATCATCGGCGTGCGAATGCCACCTTCATGGTCAAACTGCTTGAACATGCGGTAGGGCGTATTGGAGGCGTTGGCCCAGCCATGCCCGTAGCTCTGGTAGGTGTCTTCAGGTCCAGGCATGATCGTGGGCAGGTTGCCCGGACGCATCGGTCGTCCGTCGCGGGTTGCCGATGGAAGGTAATCGCCTTTGCGGTCGGCGCCGTATTCGACGTGACACCCACCGTTGTCGATCGTGAAAAAGACGAGTGTATTCTCAAGTCTCCCCGTTTGCTGGAGCGCATCAAGGATCCTTCCGATCCCACGATCCATGACCGTCACTTGAGCAGCATAAACCTCCATGCGGCGCTGCTGCCATTCCTGGTGCAGCTCCGATTCCCACTTCGGAACATTTTCGTTTCGCGGAGAAAGCTCACTGTCGCGGGGTACGATCCCGAGCGACTTCATCCGCTTGAGTCTCTCGACGCGAAGCGAATCCCAACCGCCGGCATACCGGCCCTCGTATTCTTGGATGTCGGACTCTCTTGCGTGAAGCGGCCAATGTGCGGCCGTGTAGGCGACGTATAGAAAGAGCGGTTCGTCCGTCGCCGCGTCTTGGATCATCGCGCTTGCTTCGTCGCTAATCGCATCCGTGATGTAGTAGTCGGTGTCATTCTGCGCCTCGTGCTCAACATTGACACGGTTCCTGCAGAGCATCGCGGGTGCGAAAAAACTCGCCGCACCGCCCAAAATCCCATAAAACTTGTCGAAGCCGCGATCATTCGGATAGACCTGATAGGGGCGGCCCGCCAGATGCCATTTCCCCGACATCAAAGTCTGGTAGCCGGCTCCCTTGAGCGTTTCCGCAAGTGTCTGACAACGTGGGTGCAATCCGTTATCCACCATCGACGTACGGTGATACACGCCCGTCAACATTGCAGCCCGCGAAACCCAGCACATATTCTCGCTGTAGAAGTTATTGAATCGCAAACCCTCGGCTGCCATTCGATCGAGATTTGGCGTGCGTATCTCCCCGCCAAAACACCCCAGGTCCGAGTAGCCCATGTCATCCGACATGATCACCAGAATGTCGGGACGTTCAACGTCGCGCGGCACGGAAGATTGCTGGGCTGTTTGAGCCAAGGTTGCCTGCTGGCGATCGACGACAAACACGCACAACACGATCCAAACGAGTTGCAGATAGGTGAAGCGATGATGGATCATGAATCAGAGATCATTTGAAACGAGTAAAAGGGTAATGTCGATGGCGGTCTTCGTTGTACGAATCGACCTTAATAATCCATCCGTATGCGACACGTGAGAACTCATGAAGGAACGGACGCATCGAGCGAAAGCGGCGAACACGCTCTGCTGGCCTAAGCTCCGGCAGAAGACGAGGTGAGTGATTGAAAGAGCGTCAATGTCACGCCTGTTGCAAGTCACCCGGAATGCTTGGCGTTGCCCCTGACCGCGAGCAAACGAATGCTGAGACTCGGTTCGCCCAAGTATGAATCTGCGGAAGCGGCATCTTTCGCAGCATCCCAAGAACGACTGCCGCGGTAAAACTGTCGCCGGCCCCCACCGTATCGACCACGGCGGTGTCAAAGGCCAACTGTTCACTCGATTCACCGCGTTGGTCGAGCAGCAGTGACCACCGACCGCCTCGAGTCAGCACGACCATTTGATACGCGTAGCGTTCAGCAAGTTGTTGCAATCGGCTGATATCATCACCGCGGATATCTAGCAACGACGAGAGCACAGGCAACTCTTCTTCGTTGCACTTCAAAACGTTTGCCAACGGAAGCGACTGCAGCAGAGACCGCTCGCACCAATATGGCGGCCGAAGATTCACATCGAATACTCTTAAGCAGTCAGAAGAGGCCTCTTTTAGGAAACGCTGAATCACCTCGCGTGACGGCTCGCTCCGCTGGCCAAGCGTACCGAAACAGACGGCGTCTGCGGATGCTGCCAGATGTTGCATCGACGTCGTCCAAGACAGGTGGTCCCAAGCTGTACCTGATACGAATTCGTAAGTCGCCTGTCCCTGTGCTTCGAGCTGGACCAAGACTTGCCCCGTCGGAAACGGGAGTTGCAGGACCGCAGATGTCTCGACGCCATGCTCCGAAAACGATGACAACGCCTGGCGTCCCAACTCATCTTTCCCCACGCCACTGACCATCGAAACGCGAGCGTCAACGCCAGCAAGTCCGGCGGCACTGCAGGCGAAATTGGCCGGTGCGCCGCCAAACCGTGGACCATCCGGAAAGACGTCCCAAAGCGTCTCGCCCAATCCGACGATCGTCGCGCCGCGATGTTTCGGTTCGTTCATCAATCACCCTCAATCGACGCTGAGCAAGCTGTAGCACAACCTCTCCTCATCCGGAATCGCGGCACATGGCATAGACTAACCACCGCCCTTGTCGCGGAAAAGACGAAGGAATGCCCCTTAAACTCAACTCGCCAATTCATTGGTCGTCGCCGACTCTACCCAGTCGGCAAAGCTTTCCAGCGTGCACTGAGATCGCCAAAAACTTCTTCGACGACTCAACGCAAAACGTCGACGCTGCCTCCGACGGTAACTAGACTCGGACGACGACAGGGGGTATCAGGGCACACACGTCAGGGGGAAGGATGTCATCCGAAGCAAAACAGGCAGCTGAAGTCATTGCGGAGGAGCGTCACGAAATACGACGCCGTCGTGCCGTCCACCGCACCGAAACAAGCTCCACGGACGTAGAGCGCGATCCAGATCTCTCCGGCATTGCCCTTTCGGGCGGCGGCATTCGGGCCGCCGCTTTTTCGCTAGGTTTTGTGCAATCGATGTACAGCGCCGGCCGGCTAAAAGCATTCGACTATCTTTCCACCGTTTCCGGCGGAGGTTACGCCGGTGGTTTGATCTCGTCCACGATCGCGCGACAGAACTCTCGGATCGACTGGGAACGAAATGGAACGGACGAACGGCTGTCGTTCGAGTACGCGCGAGAGCGGGGGCAGCCGGACAGTTTGCGTCGCCTCGCATTGCACGGTCGCCTGATGGGCAACTTCCTGCGATTGTTCAGCCGTCACCTGTGGGGCTTTATGATCAACGTCACGTT
>JBPCVD010000223.1:0-10179 GCA_051010815.1 Rubripirellula sp. | reverse complement strand
CTTCAACATCAGCGTCTTCAACATCAGCGTCTTCAACATCGACGTCTTCAACATCGGCATCTTCAACGGACTCGTCGTGGTCGCTGCGGTTGTCTTCGTAGTCGTCGTGTTCTTCTTCTTCGTCGTCGTCGTCCGAAACGTCTCCCACGCTCTCTTCATTCGCAGACTCCGCGGTGGGCGACTCGAGCTGATCCTCTTCTTCATACTCGTCGTCATCGTCGAGTTGCTCTTCTTCATCGAGCACCTCGCTGGATTCGTCGACCACGGACTCTTCCGAATCGGAAGCGTCGTCATCGAATTCTTCACTTTCGCGTTCATCCATTTCGCTCATGGCAATCCGTTGGACTCCGAGGTTCAAGAAACGAGTTCGCTCAAAGGCGGGTCTTGTATCCGCCAAGTCGCGTCACTCATAGTGACTAGGCGTGGATCTCAGTGCCAACGCCACTGGTAGTAAAGATTTCCAGAAGCAGTGAGTGCCGGAGTCGTCCATCGACGATATGGATCTTCCGGACACCACGGCCAAGCGTTTGCAGGCAGGCTTCCACTTTCGGAATCATGCCAGCGTCAATCACACCGTCCTCGATGAGTTGACGTGCTTCTTGGGAGGAGAGGGAATGAATGATCGTATCTGGATCTTCCTTATCACGACGCACGCCGTTGACGTCCGACAAGAAGACGAGCTTCTCCGCCCCCAGACTCTGAGCGACGGCCATCGCCGCGGTGTCGGCGTTGACGTTGTAGCGAGTCCCATCATCGCCCTCACACATCGAGGGAATGACCGGAACTTGATCCGTGTAAGAAAGGCCCTCGATCACACTCCTGTCAACACGCGTGACTTCACCGACGAAGCCCAGGTCCTCCTCAGGCTCGGTCGGCAACTTTTGGCCGAAGAGTACGTTGGTGGTTTCAAATGACAGATTCATTCCACGGCCACCGAGCCGCTCGATTTCTTCGGTCAAGAAAACGTTCAGCTCACCCGCCAAAACTCGCTGCACCACCTCCAATGTCGGCTCGTCTGTCACGCGCCGTCCTCGGATGAAATTGGGTGCCACGCCACACTCGGCCAAAGCACGATTGATAGCTTTTCCGCCGCCATGCACGATGACCGGCTTCATCCCCACCGATTCCATGAAAATCACGTCCAACAGGATGTGCATCAACGCGGTCTCGTCGTCCAGCAGGCTGCCACCGAGCTTGATCACCGTCGTTTTGCCCCGGAACCGACGGATCCACCCCATCGCTTCGATCAGCGTGTTTGCCTTGCCAATTGCTTCGTCCACGCTGAAGTCTCCAAGTTCACCGACCAGTCGCTCCGCGATCGTCGATTGCATAGTCCACGCGAGGGGGCTAATGGGGTGTTCGGGAAGGGAAAAACCGATCAATTTAGAGCCGCCCTTGGAAAGGGTCAATTGAGAACGGCCCGCGGAAGGGTCAGGGAGCAAGGAAAGCCCCAATCAGCCAATAAAATGCGTCTCAATCCCTAGCCATCCGCATTGAGTAGGAAGAAATGAGCAAGAAGAAACTGGCGGTCGTCGGCGGCGGTCAAATGGGCCGCGCCCTGGTGGGCGGCATCTTGGCCAGTGAAGTGGTGGCCGCGGATCAGATTTTTCTGGTCGAACCCCACTCGGAAAGCTGCGAGTGGTGGTCGAAACATCACCCCGCGGTCGAAATCACGTCCCTCTCCGCTGCTCTGGAGACCTCCGATGCGGTTCTGCTCGCAGTCAAACCGAACATGCTCGAGAGCGTCATCGAAGACGGCGGCGAGAAATGGGATGGGAAACTTGTGATTTCGATAGCGGCGGGCGTCGGGCTCGAAGACCTTTGCGAATGGGTCGGACACACCCGAGTTGTCCGCGTGATGCCGAACACACCAAGTCTGGTTCGTCAGGGGGCGAGCGCCTACTGCGGCGGGGAGCAGGTCAACGAGCAAGACCTTCGTTGGATCCAGTCCGTCTTGGAATCAGTCGGAATGGCCGTGGAGGTCCTTGAGTCACAAATGGATGCGGTTACCGGCCTGAGCGGTTCGGGACCTGCCTACGTTTGCATGATCATTGAAGCCCTCGCCGATGGTGGTGTCCTGGCCGGACTCCCACGTCCACTGGCAATGAAGCTTGCCACTCAAACGGTACTCGGAACCGCCACGATGATCGCCGAAACCGAGCGTCATCCGGGAGAACTGAAGGATGCGGTGGCAAGTCCCGGTGGCACGACGATCGAGGCGATCTCGGTCCTGGAACAGTGCGGACTCCGCGGCGCATTGATCAAGGCTGTCGCTGCTTCTGCAGATCGCAGCCGTGAGATGGGCGAAAAGGATTGATACTGAGGGCGGTACTTCGACGAAGGCTGTCCCAAGTCATCGAACAGACCGCTACACTCATTGCCGAATCTGCCGTCGAGGGCGTTCCCTCAACGGCGAATACTTGCTCCGTCCCAACGATCTTTCACACATCAATCTCGTCACAACGAAGCCGCCCTCATGGACAAGCCGATCATCAAGGTCGACGACAAGCATATTCCGCTTTACCGCATCGTTTGGGTTAGCGACGTGCCCCACTTCTGCGGCGAAGACGATTGCATGCACGAAGGCGACTACGAGATCCGTCTCGATGTGGACGACTCACTGTGGACCAACGGGATCGGCCGGGACGAGGTTCTGCAGGCCCTGAATCGATGGTGTGGAGACCCACGGCCGGACAACGACGATCGCGCCGGTGGCGAAGAGAATGACTGGCAGTAGTCAATCGGGTCATTCGGTTGGCAGCTCAAACGACTCGTCTGCGACCAGCGAAGGAATGCCACCACGGACCGGGAAACCCCGGTTTGACTCTCGATTGATCAAAGCGGCATCCAAGGATTGAGTGATCTTTTGGTCCATTCGATCCCGCAAATCGCCGCGGCCGATCGCATCATTCAGTCGTTGAAGGAGGGCGTTTTCCGCCATTTCAAGACGATTGCCGTCGATCGGGCATCGCAGCATCTCGATCAATTTCTGGTCGATCATCGATTTTCGCTCAGCTGAACACACACCTAGTACCGAATACCTTTTTGAGACTTCAGTGCACTCTAAGCGACGTCCGCGAGCCATCGCGAACGCTCAACAGAATGTTTCTGAGCGTCCATATTACAACCATCTGTCCGAATCCAAGGCGAGGGATTGCCATGAATGATCGGATCTTTTCTTGGGTTGTCTACCGTGTAACGACCCCCGTGGTCGTGGCAACCGCAATGACGATACTCTCCGCCGATGCAAACGCACAGTCGGGTTATTACACCGACCCCGGCACAGGAATCGTCTACCAAAAGGTCACGCGTACGATTGATAAACCAATCGTAGAAACGAAGATCGAGCACCGCGAGCAGACCGTTTACCGGCCTCAGACGGTCACGGAAACGAAACCGCAAAGTCGGACCGTCTTCACGCCGGTCATCGAATATAAGTGGGAGCCAAGAATGCATGGTCGATGGAATCCGTTTCGTCCACCAAGTATCCACTACACGCATGTTCCGCACACTTCCTGGGAAGCACGTAACGAGGTCGTCCATCGGACAAACACTCGAACCGAGTGGGTAGCCGAAAGGCGAACCATCGAAGTGCCCCAGCGTTTGGTAAGAATGACTCGCGAGAAGTCCGTCGACTACGAGCCGGTCGGCCGCGTCAGCAGTCCTGCGCCGAGCGTGAGCTCGAGCGATATCGCATCACGTTTGCGTCCCTTGGACAACGGAGCGACCTTCCAGTCATTCAACTCCACCAGCCTTGCAAGCACATCCTTTGGGCCACCACGGATTGCTGCCAGCACGGTCGGGACGATGAGCGGCGATCCGCCGCGCAATCCGACACAGAGTGGAATGGCACCACACACCCTCAGCCCGGCACCTCCTGGATTACCAACCTCCAGTGGGATTGCCAACGCTCGTCCACTGCCAACCTTCCGGTAAGCGACTGCTCGAATCGCGCCTACAAAAAAGCCCCGCCGACAATGTCGGTGGGGCTTTTTCTGTCTGATCAACCGTGAAACCTACGAACTACTTGAGTTCGACGGATCCACCAGCTTCTTCAACTTCGGCTTTGACCTTCTCGGCGTCTTCCTTCGAGATGGCTTCTTTGAGAGTCGCAGGGACGCTCTCGACCATTTTCTTGGCTTCCATCAGCGAAGCACCGGTCAGGTTCTTGACGACCTTCACGACGTTCAGCTTCTTGTCGCCAAATCCGGTCAGAACGACATCGAATTCTGTCTGCTCTTCCTCTGCAGCACCGGCGTCGCCACCGCCAGCAGCCATCACAACGGCTCCGCCGCCAGCGGCAGGCTCGATGCCATGGACGTCCTTCAGGTAATCGCTCAATTCTTTTGCTTGCTTGAGCGTCATTTCGGCGATCTTATCGCCCATTTCTTTGGTGTCGGCGTTGAATTCTGCGACGGCGGTTTCATCAGACATTTGAATACCTCAAAAACAGTTTGGTGACTTGGTTTGGAAAGGGGAAAGGCGCCGTTGTGGGCCCGGGCGAGCGACTATTCGTCACCTTCGCCTTTTTGTTTGATTTGGCTATTGAGCATCTTGCCCGGACCAAGCATCGCAGCAGACAGCTGCGCCCCAGGTCCGAGAATTTGCCCGACAAGCATCGAGATCTGCTCTTGGCGACTTGGCCATTTGCTCACTGCCTTCAGGCCGTCAGCGTCGAGCTTCTCTCCATCCATGACGCCGCCATCGGCGACAAAGTTTTCGTACTTCTCTTGATCCTTGTCGAGCTGAACCAGCTCTTTGACTAAGGAAACAAAGTCAGTCGATCCCCAACAAACGCCGATCTGACCCGACGCGCCTTCGAAGGCAGTGGCGAGTGTGGTTCCCTCGGCGGCCCTTCGGGCCAACGAGTTCTTCACGACCAGCATGTGGATGTCTTTCTTGTCGAGCTCGCCACGCAATTCGTTGGTCGTGTTGGCGTCCATCCCGACGCAACTGACCAACACCGCGTCTTCGACTCCATCGAGCCGACGACGGATGTCGCGGGTAACGAGCTCTTTGACGTATTTACTCATCGGATTGGTTCACTTGATACGATCGTTTCGATCTCTAACTCAGCCTTCTCTCTCGTTCGATTCGGAACGAGCTAGGAGGCAATTCGAACACTCGGGCTCATCGTTCCACAGATCGCGACACCCTTCACGTAGGTGCCTTTGATCGTCTGTGGCCGCAGGCCTTCGATAAACTTTAAGAATGCACTGATGTTCTCCACCAACTTGGGAGAATCAAAGCTCATCTTGCCGACCATCGCGTGGACGTTGCCACCCTTGTCGTTGCGAAACTCGACCTTACCGGCCTTGTACTCACCAACGACTTTGGCAACATCGGGGGTCACCGTTCCGGCACGCGGACTCGGCATCAATCCCCGCGGGCCAAGCACGCGACCGAGCGGACCCACGAGTCCCATCATGTCGGGAGCCGCGATACACACGTCAAAGTCGGTCCAGCCATCTTTGATTTTCTTAGCCAAGTCTTCTTGGCCCACTTCGTCGGCACCAGCCTCTTCGGCAGCCTTGGCAGCGTCACCTTTGGCAAACACGACGACACGCTGTGATTTTCCGATACCGTTTGGCAAAACCAAACTTCCGCGGATGATTTGATCCGCCTGATTGGGGTCGACGCCCAATCGCATGTGAATTTCAACCGTCTGGTCGAACTTCGTGGAGTCGTATTTCTTCAGCGTCTCAACAGCTTCCGAGAGTGGAAGCGGATTCTGTGGCTGCTTCTCTAGCGAGGCGCGATAGCGCTTAGACTTTTTACCCATCGGGTCACGACTTTCATTTGGTCGGGTGGTTTGGCGAAATCACCCGTCCCACCTTCGGCCCAGAACAAGTCTGGAGGTAGCGGCAATCTCTCCCACTCTCGCGGCGATTCCACGAGGAACGAAGAATTTGGCGGACGAACGGAGGATCGTCAACGCCAATCCTCAACTCAAACCCTACTTTTTAGCAAAATCGGCCTGCAATTCGCTCGTCACACATCGCGTCGCGTTCGGACACTCGTCGATCTGACCGCCAGTCGCCCACTGCCGAACGAAAGACCGCCCCAACGAAAGACTGCCCCATTTTGCCGGAGGCCTCACCAAGAAGACTCAGGCTGGTCTCTGCCCAACACGGGTACCGCTGGATGCGCGCACCCGCTTTTAAGCCAACACCCTTCCTGATCAGCCGTCGTTCATCAAAACTCGCAGTCCCTCGAGGACGACCTGAAATCGACGCATGGCACGATCGACCTCCTGGGTCTGGGTACGGTCACGCGTCCGTTTCGCCTGCAGATCCTTGGGAGACATCTTGATGCGTCCCGACGATATGTCGGCATCCTCTCTCGCAATTCGCTGCGTTCGTTGACTCGCAGATGCCGAGAAGCGGGAAAACATCGAATCAATCGCCTGAAAGGCCTGATCATGTTTGCCCATCCGAAACTCACGGTCCCTGACATGACCAATCTGATCCGCGCCGGGGACAATTCCACTCCGCTGAGCGGCCGTCAACAACTGACTGAATGCCCCCATGTCCAGAACGCTTCGTGCAGGCTCCGAAGCATCGTTGGCGATGTCCGTGCTCGACTCATCATCGACTTGTTCCGCGTCTCCCAAGCCGTCAACGCTCCCCGAGCCTGAATCAGGATCCGTTGGCGTCTCGAGGCAGGTAAGCAACACCATCTTTCGCTTTCTGCCAAGCTTCAAAAAGGCGGCTCGTGGAACCGGCTTGATCGGTCTCCCATCAATGAGGTTTACCAGCGACACCTCCGATTCGATTTCCGGAGGCGTTGAAACCAACAATGTTCGGCTGCTGGTCTGGATGAAGTAGAGCGCGTCGCCATGCAGATCGGTCTCTTCACGCACTTCGCGAAAACCGAATCGTTGCCCGATCAAGTCCAAACGCTCATCACCCTCACAGCGGGCGTACGACTCAAAGAACTCTTTTTCGACGTCTGCCGGTCGAGCCATCGGTGCGGCATCCTTCGGTTCCGGCGAATCGGACTGACTGGCCGAAGAGGCTCCGTCATCGGATGAGTCGAATTCGGATCCCGCATCTAAATCGATTCGTGCCGGCTCTGGCTGCGATTCCGAATCGTCCTCCGAAGGCTCGGTCTCCGCTCGAGCCGAGACACGCGCCAGACGCTCGTTCTGTCGTTCTGCTGATTTCATCAAGGCGGGCAGCAATTCATCGAAGGCTTCGAGTGTTTCCCGAGCTTTCTCCTGCTTGCGTTTCGCCTTTTTCAGCTGGCGATCGCGATCTTTGGCCTTCGCGTCGATCTGCTTCTCGGGGTCCTGCTTTAGTACACGCGCCCGACTTTCCGCGTAGACCTCACGGGCCTCCGTCAATTTCAGATGAGCAGCATCCAGCTTCTTCTCCGAAAACAAAGCTCGAGCATCCAACACTGCCATCGCGGAACGGCTACCGCGAAGCAAGTTGTAAAGGTTCTGAAAATCGTCGACGTCCATCGCTCACGCCTTCCGAGAAACGCCGACAGGATCGCGGGGGCATGACAGAAGCAGCATGCGGAACGCGACATGGCGTAAGGGGCTTTACGCTTACCAAAACAGAAGCCTTGTGCCCTGCATGGATTCTTCACATTCTAACCGATCGAATCCGAGCTTTCTGCCGTTTCGACCCACTTGCCCCACAAGTCCGCTACCGAACGACCATGAGTCCCTGCAGGGACTTGCCCTCACCCGAAAGAATAGGACTCTGGCAAATCTCGGTTCGCACCTTGGTGCACTTGGTGGCGAATACTAACCCATGACGCTTAATCGATCGTGAAGGCAAGGGTTCGAGGTGCTACCAGATTTCAGCTGCCACCAATTGCTCCGTGGCTTTTTCCGCCCAGCCCTTGTTTGCCGCAGGCGATGCGGGACTCGGATGAAGAAGTCGACTCAATCGTGCATCGTGTCCCGAGGCTGCAAGCCCACGTTCCAAGCACTTTTCGGCGTAGGCTCCAACGCCAACCACAAATTCCGGCCGCAACGACTTGATCAAAGTGACAAGGTGGCGATCACAGGCAGCGTCGAGCGGCTCACGCTCCTTCGCCGGCAATTTATCGGGAGTCCGATTTCGCGCACTCGCTTCCATGAACACAAGCGGGCAGTAGTTCGCAACAAAATGCTCTTTGAAAAAGCTACGCGCGTCCGGATATCGTTCCTGAAACAAACCCCAGAGTCTGCGACCACTCACTTCGCTTCGCGCACATTTGAATCCTTCCACCGGACGCTTGGGGTGCTCGTTCTTGGGATGCTTCACCGCGACATCGATGCCAAT
Organism: Rubripirellula sp.; assembly: GCA_051010815.1. Taxonomy (GTDB): domain Bacteria; phylum Planctomycetota; class Planctomycetia; order Pirellulales; family Pirellulaceae; genus Rubripirellula. Next base: position 1,900 of record JBPCVD010000223.1, on the reverse strand, counting down.
CCAATCTCGTGCGGCAGCCACCTCACCAAATGGTACGCCAGTCTGAGCCATTCCCCAGGGCCCCGGGTTCATCCCAAGCATCAACACTCGTACCCCGGCATCGTTGACGCGGGAAAGATACGCCTCGTGCGCGTCCCACGCATATCGCAACGGATTGTAGACGTGCGTGACGGGCTCCGAGAATTCAAGTCGGTCAACTTCATTGCGAAGCTTCTTCGCCGCGGCGACGACCTTTTTCTTCGCTCCGGAAGTCGTAACGCTCATCGATACCAACCTTTGTTCATACAGAAATCCGTCCAGGAAACTATCCCATCTCGGGCATCGCACCCTTCGGGCATCTCACGCGAAGAAACCGTGCCGGTGGAAGTAACTTACTTCACGTTGATCGACGAGACGATGCTGCTCGCTCCATCCCACCGGCGAATCAGACGCCAAGATACTCTTCCACGGCATCTCGAATTACATCGCCGCCAGGTTCTCGGTCGGTCCAGCGAGTTAGTGCCCGCTTCAAGACGCCGATCTGCCGATCAGATTTCGCAAGCACTCGATAGCCAAGCTCGAGAATACGGGAACGTTGCGGATGCCCCGACGTTAGGTCGATGACAATCGTCGATCCATCATTCTCGGGCCACTCGTCCAACTCTAACTCGGGCGGGCCCATCAGATCATCCGCGATCAAGATGCCGCCGGCGGTTGCGATTTGATTCGCCTTGACGTTGCCTGCGATTCGCTCCGCTCCAAGACTCTTCGCGCTCCATTCGCTGCCGGGCGAGCAATTCCCAAAGCAAAGTCGCTCGCCGGGAAACTGAGACAACTGATCCAGAACCCACCCAAAGCGCTCGTTGCTGCCAACAAACTTCCGATCACTACCGAGGGTCAAGCAATCGACCGGGCCAGGGTCACCGTGAACTTTCTCTGCGTACCAGTTCGCCGCAGGTTTTGAGACGCTGCGATCGATCAACACACCGGCGATTCCCGTCGCCGCAAATCCCTCCAGCGCCGCTGCGACGTTGTCCGAAGGTACGTCGAATGACAATACACGCCAATCCATGTCGAGCCATCGCAGGGCTCGTTCCAATGCAAACTGCGAGGGATTTCCGGCAATCGGGTGTCCGATCACGACAAGCAGAGGTTCCGTAGTACCGTCCATGATGACAGCGACAGGTGCGATGCCGCATGCTAAAAAATGTGAGGTTCAGAAATGACGATGCGATCAGCGTAGGGACAAGCGATCCGCCGATGCTACCAACAACATACAGCACTCCCAGGGTGGGTGGCACGACGACCGGACTGTTGGTTGCGTGGTTCATCGTCAACGCATTCGCACATTTCCGGCTGACCAGTGCGGACGCCCCCGAGTCTGCCTCGATTTGCTGGCACATCGGAATCGCAATGGGCTTTGCCTCGATCGGGTCATGGATGGCGACATCTCTTGAAAATCCCGTGAAGCGAACTTCCGTGCGGCTTCTGCTGGCTCTACTTTACGTCGTCTTGGTCAACCACGTCACTCAATCTGGTTGGATACGCCACGGCGTGGACATCATTGGACTGCAGCTGTCTCAAGGCGTTGTGTTCTTTGCGTTAAGAATCCCCACCTGGGAAAGTCGACGAATCAGTGGAGGAACGAGCAAACGCTCGAGGTACCAATTCGGGATTGGCGAAATCATCGTCATGATGACGTTCGTCGCCGTTCTACTAGCGTTGGCGCGACAATACTCCTCGCCCATTCCAGGCTCAACGTACTGGTTGGTGCTGACGCTGTACTGGATCGCGGCGCCGCTGATCGCAGCGGGCTACGCCCTTGCCGGACTCGCGCCCCGATGGGCGAAGGGGCTGAGCTTGCTGGTCGTTGCGTGGTCGCTTTCGGGACTCTCTGCGGCGGGCATGAGCATGGCTGAAC